>JBMCIV010000105.1:0-5693 GCA_048616735.1 Wenzhouxiangella sp.
GTTTCATGCCGCGTCCGTCCTCGAGCTTGAAACCCCAGCGCCGGGCCAGGCGCAACAGCACGCGATAGGTCGGGGCATCGACCAAGGCCACGAGCTCGACCGCGGCCAGCAAGGACGTAAAAGACGGCGGCGACTGCGGCTTGACCGCCGGCAAACGGAGTTCGAAGCAACAACCCGGGCCTGCGCGCGCGCGCAGGCGCAGCGCGCCGCCCATGCCCTCCGAAAGCCGGCGACAGATCGCCAGGCCCAGCCCGGATCCGCTGTGAACGCGGGTCAGACTGGAGTCGAGCTGGCTGAAGGGCAGGAACAGACGTTCGATCTGATCCGGCGCAATACCCGGGCCGGTGTCGCTTACCGCGAAGACCAGCTGTTGGTCTGCGGTGAGTTCTGCGGTGAGTTCCACGCTTCCTTCAGGGGTGAACTTGACTGCGTTGTTGATCAGGTTACCCAGGATCTGGGCCAGCCGGCCGGCGTCACCGAAGGCCAGTACCGGAAAGCGGGCGCTGATGCGCAAGCGCAGCTCCAGGCCCTTGGCCGCCGCGGAAGGCGCGTGCAGATCAACCACCTGCTCAAGCAGGGAAACGATCTCGAAGGGTTCGTTCAGCAACTCCAGACGGCCCGCCTCGATTCGGGAAATATCGAGTACGTCGTCGATGATGCGCTGCAGCTGCCGACCGGAGGCGCTCAGCGTCTTGATCAAATCCTGGCGGGGGCCTTGTTCTGTCTCTTGGTGCAGCAGTTCAGCCATACCCAGCACGCCGTGCAGCGGGGTGCGGATTTCGTGGCTCATGGTGGCAAGGAATTCTGACTTTGTCCGACTGGCCTGCTCGGCGTGCTCGGCGAGCAGGCGCACGCGCTGCAAAAGCACGCTGTTGTGCAGCGACTGGCCCGCTACTTCGATCAGCAAGGCCAGGCGGCGCTCGTGATCGGGCTTGAAGCCGTGCGCAGGGGCCAGAAGCAATACCCGGGCGACCGTGCCTTCCTCTGTTTGCAGGTCTACGGCCTGTTCGCTGACGCCGTCGGCTGCATCCAGGCGCTGTTGCCATTGCGCGCGTTGCATGGTCGCGATGACGTCGCCGCTGACAAGCTCGGTCGGCATGAGTTCGTGCAGGTAGCCGAGGATGGCGCGCTTGGCCGCGGTCAGACGCTGGATTTCAGCAGCAATGGAATGCGCCAGCGGGACAGGCTCCAGATCGGCATTCAGCCGCTGGATGAGATGGCGCTGACCTTCGGCCAGTTTCCGCTGTTGCCGTATGTCGTGCAGCTCGCGGCGGCGGCGGCGCGAGCGACTGTACTGGCGCCAGGTAAAACCGGCCAGCGTAAGCCCCAGCAGCGCGTAGGCCAGCCAAGCAAGCGGCGTAGCCCACGGCGCTGAAGCGATCCGGATCTCCAGACGATCGCCTTTCGCGCCCCACTGGCCGTCCGGGCCGGCCGCCTGAACGTCGAAGCGATAGCCACCGGATGGGAGATTGCTGTAGTACAGGCTGGATTGCCGATCGAGCGGCAGCCACTCTTGATCCCAGCCCTCCAGGCGCACGCGGTAGCGAACCTGGTCCGGTGCCACGAAAGTCAAGGCTGAAAATTCAAAGCGAACGGAGTTCTGGTTCCAGGCCAGCTCGACCGGCGCCCGCTGGCCTGGCGAGACCGATATCCTGCGGTCGCCGGCGCTCACGGCGCGCAGATAAACCGGCGGCTCTACCGGCTCGCCGCGCAGACGGGCCGGATCGATCGTCACAATACCCTGGGCGCCGCCGAGCACGATGGTCCCATCGTCCAGGCGAACGGCGGCGTTGGCGCTGAACTCGCTCAGGGCGAGCCCATTGGACCGGCTATAGGAGCGAAAACGCTCGGTTTCCAGATCGAGCCGGGCGACGCCCGAACGCAGAACCAGCCAGAGCTCGGGCACGCGGTCGCGCGACGGCAAAATTTCCAACAAGGTGGTCCGTTCAGTCAAGTCGGTCAGATCCAGACGGCGGATCGGGCTGAGTTCATCCCCAACCAGGCGATATTGGTAAAGTGCGTGATCGCTGCCGGCCCAAAGCGTCCAGCCGTCCCAGGCCAGGCTGCGGAGCGGGCCTTCGGGCGGTTCGGCCATCACGCGAAAACCGTCTGCCGGGTCGTGGCGAAAGAGCGCGTTCTCGCCAGCCAGCCAAAGCTGGTCCTGCGGACCGGTCTGCATGGCAACCGGCGCCAGTCCTGCAAAACCCTGGTAAGACCGCCTGGCAGGGTCGAACAACCTCAGCCCGCCGCTCCTCATGCCCAGCCACAAACGCCCATCTTCGGCCTGGTGCATGAACTCGAATGTGTTGGGCATCACTTCAGAAGAAGAAATCAGACGCTCAAACTGCTCTGGCTGCCTTCCCAGACGGGTGAGCGATTGAAGCTGCAGCACCAGCAAATCTGATTGACTTTCCAATATCTGCGAGACGCTAGCCGTGGTCGATCCAGCAAGGCCGTAGCCGGGATAAAGGGTCTGGATCGGGGTGTAGCGTCCGCTGCGAGCATGCAGTTTGAATTGGCCGGTCTCGCTGGCCACCCACACGGCGTCGTTTTCGAGCGCGGGAGACACTGACTGGATGCGGTCGGACAGCAGACGATTGCCGTCATCAAAGCGTCGTGGAAGGCGGGAAAACGCGGCATGGCTGGGAGGCAGGTAAACCAGGCCCTCGTTGGCGACCGCCAGCCACAGCCCACCCTCGTGGTCGACCAGATGCGCGCCGCTAAGTCTGGAGGCCGGAAGACTGAAGGGCAGGTCGGGCTGGGCCGTGATTGTGCGGCCGCTGCCGGTTGCCCGGTTGAATACTTCAAGTCCGCCGTGGGTTGCCATAAAGACCCGACCGTCCGGCAAGCCGCCGATGGAAACGATCGGCGCCGGCACAGAGCGCACAACTTCGGGTGCAACGCCGGATGTGGCCCGATCAGCAGCGCCCAGGCTCAGCAAATCACGCGCCCGACTTGCAAGCAGTTCTCCCTGGGGAGAAACCCAGGCGTGGATGAAGTACTGGCCGCGCGACGAATCGGCAGTCAGCACGGGGGTAAACCGGTCGCCTGCACCGGCGGGATCGAAAACGCTGATCTGGGTCGTCTGGACCAGCCAGATTCGACAGCCGGGATCGGTCAACAGCTGGCTTTGGAAGCCGTCCGGGTGAAGGCCGGCGGTCTCGTCCTGGGGGAAAAACCGAAAATCTTGGGAGCTCGAGTCATACACCCCGACTCCGCCCTGCGAGAACGCCATCCAAAGCCGCCCGTCGCAGTCTTCAGCCATGGACCAGATATCGCTGAAAGGCAGAGGACCGCCATGGTCCTGTGGTGCAAGGTGCCGAGCCAGGGCCAGATCCGGACCGATCTCGACCACGCCGTTGTCTTCGAGCGCGGCCCAGACCATGCCGTCGCTGTGGGCGTGCAGCGCCATGATGTTGTTGTCGGGCAGCGCGCCAGGATCAGAGCGGTCGCGCGGCAGCAGGTTGAGGCGATCGCCCTCGTGTCGAATAAGCCCGGCCTGGGTGCCGATCCAGACATAGCCGTAGCGATCCTGGATGATGGCCTCGACCGACGGGTCGGGCAGGCCATCGAGCATGCCGATATGGCGAAACACCGGGTACTCATCAGAACCCTGAACCGGGACCACCAGCGCCAGAGCACAAACGGCCGTTGCCATCCGGCCAGCCCGTCCGACCTTGTCCCGGTAAGAGTTCATCCCGCCGCTGTGCGCCCAGCACCGTTCGCAAGCCACCACCAACGGACACTATATACGCCAAGACCAGACAGTCAAAGCCCCCGCCGGGCGGCCCGGCGAGGGCTAAATTAACTTGAACGCCCCAGCGCTGACGCTGGCCGGCGGCTAATGGGCCATCAAGGCGATTCGAACTCCGCCTCTTCGGCTTCGCGGGCGGCTTCCAGCGCGGCCTCGCATTCCTCCGAGAGCCTGGTGCCGGCCAGCTGCTGGGCGCGACAGCCGGTCAGGAAGCGCTCTTCGGCGGCCGCTTCAAGGCGCTCGGACTGTTCCTCTTCCAGCGAGGCCTGGCGCGATTCGGTTTCGTTGATCGCGCGAATATAGCCGCGCCAGTCGCGCGCCTGCGAGCGGGTCGCGGCGAACCGCTCGGCTTCGGCGAAGGCTTGGTCGGCGAGGCGGCGCTGCTGGCGATCTCCCGGTTCAGCCTGGTTGAACCGCGCGTTGCCGAGCAAGATCCAGGCTTCTGCCTGGTTGTCTTCAAGACCGCCCTTGTCGAGGGCTTGTTCGAAGGCCTCGGCCGCGGCTTCATTATCTTCGGTGGCCAGGTAGGCCTGACCCAAACGGAAGAACAGATTACCGGTATCCGAGATCGCCGCGGCTTCACTGAGCACAGGAATCGCCTGGCGATGCTCGCGCGACTGGCTCCACAGCTGGGACAGCAGTTCCAGATTTTCCACGGTACGCTCGACGCGGCCGGCCTCCATTTCGCGCTCGATCAGGCGAGCGCCCCGATAGGGATTGTTGAACGAAGAATAAAACTGCGCCAGGATCAGAATGTCGCTGCCGTCCTCGATCAATCCGGCCAGGTAGGCGGATTCCAGCGCGCTGAAGGACTTCAGCTCTTCATCTTGCTGCAGATACAAAGACGACAGCTGACGCCAGAACTGCAGCACATCGGGCCAGATCTCGACCATATCCTCCAGCAGTTCCGTGCGCTCGGACACCATCTCCAGCTCGCTTAGAAGCACGTTCTTGAGCTCGTAGTAACGCCGTTCCGGCTCCTCGGACAGCTCAATGGCCTGATTGATCGCATCCAGCGATTCCGGGTAGCGCTCAACCTGGTAGTTAGCCCCGGCCAGCATGAAGTAGGTATTGGCATCGACGTCCGGATCCAGGGCCATCCATTCCTCGAAGAATTCGATCGACTTCTCGTACTGCTCGGTGACGAAATACAGCTGGGCCATATTGAAGCGCAGACGGTTCTGCTGCTCTTCCGGCAGCGCGCCGAGGCGAAGGGCGACTTCGAAATCATCCAGCGCTGCGTCGAGGTTCTCTTCGTTGACGTGGGCCGAGCCGCGGATCTGGAGCACGGAGGCGCGGTCGAAGTCCGACATCCGTTCACCGCGCCGTTCCATCAAGCGGTTGAGGGCGGTAATGGCTTCGGCGGCCTTTTCTTCTTCAAGAAGTTCGTAGGCCTCGAGCAAATCGTTGGCCACGGCCGGGGTAAGAGTGTCGGCCTGCGCGCGCGGGGCGACCGCCGCAGCGAACACCAGCGCGGCCAGAAAGGACCAATGAAAGACGGTTCGCAGCAAGGCTATTCCTCCATGCCAAAGTCAATGGCTGTTCGCACGCCGAAGCGCGGCTGGGCGACGCCGTCGATCACCCGAGGCTGATAGCGCCAGCGCTGCACCGCCCGCAGCGCGGCCCGGTTGAAGCAGGAATTGGTGGCATCGAGCACGCGCGGGTTGACGACCTGCCCTTCCGGGGTGACATCAAACTCCACCACCACGGTTTCGATTTCGGCGGCCGAGCGCATGCACTGGGTCGGGTATTGCGGCGGGATACGTACCAGCGGCTGGGCGTCGCGATCCGGATTGAAGCCGGTGCCGATATCAAGATCGGTGCCGGAGAAGTCGGGCAGCGCGCCCATCTCGACCGCCATGCTGGGCCGGAACGACGGGTCCGACACCGTTGGCGGCGGCGGCGGCGGCTGATCGAGCACCGGGCGCTGAAAATCCTC
>JBMCIV010000106.1:0-5642 GCA_048616735.1 Wenzhouxiangella sp.
ACATGTGCCCGGTCCACTTGGGCAGCCAGTAGTAGACCGCGGCCATGATGGCAAATACGGCGCCGGTCACCAGTACGTAATGGAAGTGGGCGACCACGAAGTAGGTGTCGTGGTACTGGAAGTTGGCCGGCACGATGGCCAGCATGACGCCCGACAGACCGCCGATGGTAAACAGCACGACAAAGCCCAGCGCGAACAGCATTGGTGTTTCAAAGCTCATCGAGCCGCGCCACATGGTCGCGATCCAGTTAAAGATCTTGATGCCGGTGGGCACCGCGATCACCATGGTGGCGTACATGAAAAACAGCATCGCGCCCAGCGGCATGCCGACGGTGAACATGTGGTGGGCCCAGACGATGAACGACAGGAAGGCGATCGAGGCGGTGGCGTAAACCATCGAGGTATAGCCGAACAGCGGCTTGCGCGAAAACGTCGGGATGATCTCCGAGACGATGCCGAAGGCCGGCAGGATCATGATGTAGACCTCGGGATGCCCGAAGAACCAGAAGATGTGCTGATACAGCACCGGATCGCCGCCGCCGGCCGCGTTGAAAAAGCTGGTGCCGAAAAAGCGATCGGTCAGCAGCATGGTCACGGCCCCGGCCAGCACCGGCATCACGGCGATCAGCAAGAACGCCGTGATCAGCCAGGTCCACACGAACAGCGGCATGCGCAGCAGGGTCATGCCGGGCGCGCGCATGTTGAGAATGGTCGCGATGATGTTGATCGCGCCCATGATCGACGAGATTCCCATCAGGTGAATGGCGAGGATCACGAAAGCCAGGCTGTTGCCGCCCTGCAGCGACAGCGGCGGATACAGAGTCCAGCCGGCCGCGGGCGCGCCGGTGGGCATGAACAGGGTCGCCAGCAGCATGGTGAACGCGAACGGCAAGATCCAGAACGACCAGTTGTTCATGCGCGGCAGCGCCATGTCCGGCGCACCGATCATCATCGGCACCATCCAGTTGGCCAGGCCGACGAAGGCCGGCATGACGGCGCCGAAAATCATGACCAGCGCATGCATGGTCGTCATCTGGTTGAAGAACTCGGGATGGACCAGCTGCAGGCCCGGCGCGAACAGCTCGGCCCGTATCACCAGCGCCATCGCGCCGCCGACGAAGAACATCGTCAAAGAGAAAATCAGGTACAGCGTCCCGATCTCTTTGTGGTTGGTAGAAAACAGCCAGCGCGCCAGCCCGGTGGGGTGATGGCCGTGGTGGTCGTCCTGATGTGCGGTAGTGGCAGTCGACATGATGGATTCCTGTTCTGTCTGTTGCGATGCTTTCGAGCCGATCAGCTCTGGTCTAAATCAGCGATCGTGGCTGGCTGAACCACTTCACCTTCGGTGCCGTTTGCGTTCCACGCATTGCGGGCAAAGGTGAGGGCGGCGGCAATATCCTGCGGCTGTAGGCGATCGCGGAAGCCGGCCATGGCCGTGCCCTGGCGGCCGTGAAGCACGGTCTCCATGTGGGATTCCAGGTCTCCGACCGGCACCCCGTCGCTGACCAGCGCCGGAAACGCCGGCTCCAGCCCGCTGCCGTCGGCCTGATGGCAGGAAGCGCACTGGGCCTGGTAGACGCGTGAGCCGTGGTTCATCAGCTCCTCGCGCGTCCACAGCCGCGCTGCATCGTGCGCCGTCTGGGCTACTTCCTGGCGCTGTTCTGCGACCCACGCGTCGAATTCTTCCTGCGAGACCGCTTCGACCACGATCGGCATGAAGCCATGATCGGCCCCGCACAGCTCTGCGCACTGGCCGCGATAGGTGCCTTCCTCTTCGATCAGGGTCCAGGCCTCGTTGACCATGCCGGGAACGGCGTCGCGCTTCCAGCCCAGGTCGGGCACCCACCAGGAGTGGATGACATCGTCAGAGGTCAGCAGGAAACGGATCCGGGTTCCTACGGGAACGACCAGCGGATTATCGACTTCCAGCAGGTAATTTTCGACGTCGCGCACGTTAACGCCGGAATCAAGCTGGCGGGCCCGGTTGCTGTCGCGGTCCAGCGCCGAGTAGAAGCTGATGTCTTCTTCCACGTACTCGTACTGCCACAACCACTGATAGCCGGTGATCTTGATGTTCATGTCGGCTCCGCCGGTGCGCTCCATGTCGATCAGCACGCGCGTGGCGGGCACGGACATCACGACCAGGATAAGCACCGGGATGGCAGTCCAGATGATTTCGGCTCTGGTCGAGTGCGAGAAGCCGGCGGCCTTGTAGCCTTTCGAGCGCCGGTGGAGGAAGATGGACGTGAACATGGCGGTAAAAACCAGCACGCCGATGATGGTGACGATGCCCAGGACCGTATTGTGGAGCTGGAACACGTCGCGGCTGTAGACGCTCGCGCCCGGCGTCATGTTGTCGCCGACGGCGAACACGCCCCAGGTGATCACGCTGATCACGGCCAGCACGGCCAGAGCCACAATCAATTCGTTCGTTCTCTTCATCCTCTAGCTTACCTGTATGGGTTTTGCGCTATCCCAGGCCGACTGCGGACGCAGTGCCCGGTCGAGCATCCTGGCCAGTTGCGCCCGCTCTCCCACCGGGAGAAAGGCACCGATTTCCTGTCGCCGCCCCTGGCTGCTGACATAAACGTGCAGGTCGGCAAAACGACCCCGGTCCGTCTGGACCCGCGCCCACGCCGCCGGCCACTCGCTTTTGGCCGCGTGCCCGGCGCGGAAATGCTCGACGATCAGGCGCTCGCCGTCGATTCGAATGCGCTCGCGCGCCCAGTTCCGCCGCCAGGCGCTGCGAAAGCACCAGCCCACCGCGGCCAGGTGCAGCAGCGCGACCACCAGAATCGGCCACAGGCCCATCACGACCGGCCAGGCAACCACCAGCAGCGTCACCAGGCAAAGCCCGCCGAACACCGCCATCAAGCCGTCGAGCGTCATGGAGACGTTGGACTTTGCCTCGATAACGACAGAATTTGATGATTTGTCAGTCCGTTGCAGAGCCATCATCGAGTTCACAAACGGTCGGGTGGATTTGCGACCGCGCTATTGTAGCCGACCGCCAGCGACGCGGGTATGCGTTTTTGTTCATGTGTGTCAATGATCCAGGTCAAAAAAAGGCATTTACCCACCGCGCTGCGGATCCGGCCGACCGGTCGGCGAGCGCGGCCTGCGTTACACTTCTGAAAAGACCCGATTCAACCCGCCAAGAGGTTCGTTCGCTCATGTCTTGCGCCCGTCAGTCCTTCGTCACAGAGGAATCCGCAGCCGCCGATCAGCCGTCCCGCGCTCTGGATGTCGCCTGGGCCGCCGACGAAGACCGCCACGTTGAACGACTGCTGGGACAAACCGGCCTTGAGAGCGCGGCTCGCGCGCGCATTTTCGAGCGCGCCGTGGCGCTGGTCGACCGGGTCCGCGAGCGCAGCCGCGACGCCGGCGCGATGGAAGCCTTCATGCGCGAATACGACCTGTCGTCGGAAGAAGGCGTGGTCTTGATGTGTCTGGCCGAAGCCCTGCTGCGCATACCCGACAGCGAGACGGCCGAAAAGCTGATCGCCGACAAGCTTGCAGAGGCGGACTGGGAATCCCACCTTGGCCGCAGCGAGTCGCTGTTCGTCAACGCCTCGACCTGGGGTCTGATGCTGACCGGGCGGCTGGTGCGGGTGGGCGCGTCGACCGCACGCGACCTGGGATCGACCCTGGGCCGTCTGGCCAACCGCTCCGGCGAGCCGGTGATCCGGCTGGCCATCCGCCAGGCGATGCGAATCATGGGCCATCAGTACGTCATGGGGGCCTCCATTGACGCGGCGCTGGAGCGCGCGGCGCGCCGGGAAAACCGGCGCTTCCGGTATTCGTTCGACATGCTGGGAGAAGCGGCGCTGACCGCAGAAGATGCCGAGCGCTACCGGCAATCCTACGAAGCCGCGATTCGTGCCATTGGAACGACCACCGACAACGAAAGCATCTTCGGACTGCCCAGCATTTCGGTCAAGCTGTCGGCGCTGCATCCGCGCTACGAGCACGCCCGGGAAGCGCAGGTCCTGGCCGAGCTGGCGCCCATCCTGTTGGATCTGGCCGTGCTGGCGCGCGAGCAGGGCATCGCCTTGACCGTGGATGCCGAGGAGGCCGAGCGGCTGCAGCTGTCGCTGAAGGTCTTCGAGCGCGTGCTCAGCGATTCCGCCCTGGCCGGCTGGGATGGCCTGGGGCTGGCGCTGCAGGCCTACCAGAAGCGGGCCTGGGCCGCCATCGACTGGCTCGCCGACCGGGCCCGCCGCAGCGGCCACCGGATTCCCGTGCGCCTGGTCAAGGGCGCGTACTGGGACACCGAGATCAAGTACGCCCAGATCGAGGGCTTGGATGATTACCCGGTCTTTACCCGCAAGTGCAACACCGACCTGTCCTACCTGGCCTGCGCGCGCAAGCTGCTCAGTCAGCCTGAGTGCTTTTATGGCCAGTTCGCCACCCACAATGCCCACACCATCGCGGCCATTGCCGAACTGGCCGGGGCGCGCCGCGACTTCGAGTACCAGCGCCTGCACGGCATGGGGCAGGAGCTCTACGAGGAGGTGCTGGACAACAAGCAGTTCAACGGCGCCTGCCGGGTGTATGCACCGGTGGGCGACCACAAGGACTTGCTGCCTTACCTGGTCCGGCGGCTGCTGGAAAACGGCGCCAACACGTCTTTCGTCAACCGCATCGTCGACGAGAAGCTGCCGGCCGAAGAGGTGGTCAGCGATCCGATCGCACAGGTCGAGGCGTTGAGCGAGCGCCGTCATCCGCGCATTCCGCTACCGATCGATCTCTACGGCGATCACCGGCGCAATTCGCGCGGCATCAACTTCGCCTGCGAGCACGACCGCGAGGCGTTGCGCGAGCAGATGAACGCGGCCGGGCAGGGGTCGTGGACCTTCGCCGGCGCCTCCGACAGCGCGGCGGCAAGGCTGGTCTCGCCGGTCGATCGCAGCGACCATATCGGCCGTCTGAGCTGGTCGTGTCCGGAGCAGGCGCCGCAGGCGATCGAGCGCGCGCTCACCGCCCAGCCCGAATGGGATCGCCGCGGCGCGCGCGAGCGAGCCGAGATTATCGAGGCCGTGGCCGACGCGCTGGAAGACCATCGCGCCGAGCTGATGGCGCTGTGCGTGCGCGAGGCCGGCAAAACGCTTCGCGACGGCATCGCCGAAGTGCGTGAGGCGGCCGATTTCTGCCGTTACTACGCCCGCCAGGCCCGCGATCACCTGGCCGATGCGGTCGAGCTGCCGGGGCCGACGGGAGAATCGAATCAGCTCCGCCACCACGGCCGCGGGCTGTTCGTGTGTATCAGCCCGTGGAATTTTCCGCTGGCGATATTTACCGGCCAGGTGGTGGCGGGGCTGGTCGCCGGCAACAGCGTGATCGCCAAGCCGGCCGAGCAGACGCCGCTGATCGCGCTGCGCGCCGTTGAACTCATGCACCAGGCCGGCGTGCCCGAAGATGTCTTGATCGCGCTGCCGGGCGACGGCGCGCTTGGAGCAGCCCTGACCCAAGATCCGCGCATCGCCGGCGTGGCCTTTACCGGCTCAACCGACACTGCGCGCGCGATCAACCGCACGTTGGCCGAGCGCGACGGCCCGCTGGCCACCTTGATCGCCGAGACCGGCGGGCTCAACGCCATGGTCGTGGACTCCTCGGCGCTGCCGGAACAGGTCGTTCGCGAC
>JBMCIV010000107.1:0-5639 GCA_048616735.1 Wenzhouxiangella sp.
GGTGGCCGGATTGTTCCTGGTGCGCCTGGGCGGGCAGGGGCTGACCGGACACCTGGCGGTCGTGGCCGCCGCGCGCTACGCGCGCCGTCGGCGCGGCCGGGCCGTGGCGATGGCCTCTTACGGGTTTATTCTAGGTGAAGCGCTGTTTCCGCTGGTGGTGGCTTCTGCCCTCGGTGTGCTGGCGTGGCGCCAGGTCTGGCTGATGGCCGCGCTGGTGGTCTTGGTGATTGCCTTGCCGGCGCTGTACCGGCTGGCCGCCGGACTGCAGTCCCCGCCTGCTGGCACCCGGGATGGCGCGGCCGGCCCGGGCCACAGTCTGCGGCGCCGCCAGCTGTTCGGCCACGGCAGTTTCCTGCGCGTGCTCGGCGTGGTTCTGGTGCCGCCGGTGCTGGTGACGGCGGTGTTCTTGCACCAGGGCACGCTGGGCGAAATCCAGGGCTGGCGGCTGGGTCAGGTCGCCCAGGGGTTCGTGCTGTTTGCCGCCATGCAGGGACTGATGGCTTTCGCCGGCGGTCGCCTGATCGACCGCTTCAGCGCGCGTTTTCTGCTGCGCTTTGAGCTGCTGCCGGCCGGGCTGGCCATGCTGGGGCTGGGCCTGCTGCCGCCGGGGCTGTCGCTGTGGCTGCTGTTTGCGGGTTTGGGCATGACCGCCGGGCTCAACGGCGTGATCAGCGGCGCGGTCTGGGTCGAGCTGTTCGGCACCGCCCAGCTCGGCCTGATTCGCGGCGTGTATGCGGCCCTGATGGTGGTCAGCACGGCGGTTGGTCCGGTGCTGCTGGGCGGTCTGCTGGCCGCCGAGGTTTCGCTGCTCGCCCTCGGTAGCGTGCTGTTTGCCTACGCAGCCATCATCCCGGCGCTGCTGGTACCCGGGATTGGCGGGTTTGAAGCAGAGCAAAAGACCGGCGGGCCGCTCGCCTGAACCGGCTTGCTCGGGTGCCTTGCCGAGCAAATCTGGATCGGCACTCTATGGCTGATGATGCTTGGCGCAAGAGACGAAAGGGGCCGGTGGCCTCGGAGGTCGCCTGGTGACGCCCAAGCCCTGTGCGGATGTCATCTCAGAGTACGAGCACTTGCTCACCCAAACCGCTGGCGCGTGCCAAAAGCTCGTCTCGGGTGACCAGCCTGGCGTTCAAAACACGAGCCAGAACAACATAGGCGGCATCATAGGCGGTCAGATGGCCGCGCAGGGTCCAGATTCGGGTGATCAGATTGTCGTGCCGGTATCTGCGGATCGGCAGCGCTTGCAGTTCAGAGACGACATCTGCTCTCGAGGCGGGAATGCATCCGTCCCGATCCAGCCGACGTAGCGCATGCAGCACTTCAATATCCAGAACCTCGGGCGCTGCCAACAGAGTGCCTGGTGCCCACAGCAGCTCGCTGATCGGGTCGGGGCGAAAACGGGCGAGCAGATCGGTTGCCACCGAGGCATCGACGACCAGAATTCGACTCACGCGGCATCCCGCTCCCGGCGAATCAGAGCGGCGGAAGACTCGCTCATGTCGAACGATTCAGCCTCGTGCAGGCGTTGGCGCAGTTCCGTCTCCGAGGGCAGAGCCAGCCAGACCGCCATTTGCTCCAGCAGGAGTTCGCTCATGCTTTTCCCCTCGATCGCGGCGCGCGCTTTCAAGGCCCGGTGGAGGGGTGTCGGGACGTTGCGAATCTGGATCATATGGCTCATTGCACTTCACCCGTTTTCATGTTTTACACATGCTAACATGCTTAAAACATTAAAACGTTTTTTCAGGGTATGGTGCTGCAGGCGCCATGACCACCTCTTTCCCCGCAGGCCGTCATCAGGCTTTTGCACACATTCCGGACACCACCCGACTCGAACGCAGCTCGGGCCGCTGTGGGCGGCAATCGGGGTCAAACCCCGAATCGGCTGACGCTCGTGCACCCGGTGGCGCTCAGGAGGCCGCCTGCTCCCGGAGTTTTTCCAGCTCCTCCCAGCGGGCAAAGGCGGCGTCGAGCTGATCCTGGAGCTGTTTGACCTGCCGCGCCGCCTGGCTGACCTTGGCCGGATCGTCAGCGTGCAGCGCGGGATCGTTCATCTGCTCGGCCAGCCGGCTCATGTCCGCTTCCAGCCGCTCGACCTTTTCCGGCAGTTCAGCCAGTTCGCGCGCCAGTTTGTAGCTGAGCTTGGCGGCTGCAGAACGCGCTTTGGGCGCGGCTGTGGACGAGGACGAAGCCTGGGAGGGCTTGGAAGTACGCGCCCATGATCCCGGGCGCTGGCGCAGCCAGTCGCTGTAGCCGCCAACGTACTCGCCGATCCGTCCGTTTCCTTCCAGCGCCAGGGTGCTGGTGATCACGCGATCGAGAAAATCGCGGTCGTGGCTGACCAGCAGCAGGGTGCCGGGATAGGCCGCCAGGCGCTCTTCCAGGAGTTCGAGGGTTTCGATGTCGAGATCGTTGGTTGGTTCGTCCATCACCAGCAGATTGGACGGGCGCGCGAACAGCCGGGCCAGCAGCAGGCGGTTGCGCTCGCCGCCGGACAGGCGCGAGATCGGTGCGCGCGAGCGCTCCGGGGTGAACAGGAAGTCCTGCAGATAGCCGATGATGTGGCGGTCCTTGCCGTTGATGGTGACGAAATCGCGGCCTTCGGCCACGTTTTCAGCGGCGCTCCAGTCATCGCGCAATACCGCTCTTTGCTGGTCGAAATAAGCGATCTCCAGGCCGGTGCCCAGCGTGACCGTGCCGCGATCGGGCGCGATCTGGCCCAGCAGCAGTCCGATCAGGGTGGACTTGCCGCTGCCGTTGGGCCCGATCAGGCCGACCCGGTCGCCGCGCAGGATAGTGGTCGAGAAGTCGCGGGCGATGACCTGATCGCCCCAGGCAAAGTGCAAGTGTTCGACCCGGATGACCTTCTTGCCCGAGGGCGCGGCAAGCCCGGTCTCCAGGGTGACGGTGCCGGTGCGTTCGCGCCTTGCTGCGCGTTCCTGGCGCATGCGCTCCAGCGCCCGGACCCGACCCTCGTTGCGCGTGCGCCGGGCCTTGATGCCCTGGCGGATCCAGGCCTCTTCTTCCGACAGCCGCCGATCGAACTGCTGATGCGCGAGCTCTTCGGCATGGGCGCGCTCGGCGGAGCGGCGCAGGTAGTTGTCCCAGTCGCCGGGCCAGGAGGTCAGCTGGCCGCGATCGATCTCGATGATGCGGGTCGCCAGGTTTTTCAGAAAGCGGCGGTCGTGGGTGACGAACACCAGTGCGGCATTGAGCTGCAACAGAAGGTTTTCCAGCCACTCGATGGCCTCGACGTCGAGGTGGTTGGTCGGCTCGTCGAGCAGCAGCACATCGGGCTCGACGACCAGCGCCTGGCCGAGCAGCACGCGGCGCTTCATGCCGCCGGAGAGTTGATCAAAGGCCAGCTCGCCGTCCAGGCCGAGCTGGTCGAGCACCCGCCCGACGCGGGCATCGAGGTCCCAGCCGCCCTCGGCCTCGATTCGGGTTTGCAGATCGGCCAGACGCTGCGGATCGTATTCGGCCTGGCTGGCGTGGTGGTAGTCGACCAGCAATTGCCCGAGCGCGCCCAGGCCGGCGGCGACCTGGTCGAACACCGAGCCGCCGGCGCCGGCTGGAACCTCTTGCTGCAAGCGGGCAATGCGCACACCCGGCGCGTGCTCGATGCGGCCGCCGTCGGGCTGCAGCACGCCGGCGATCAGGCGCAGCAGGGTGGACTTGCCGGCGCCGTTGCGCCCGACCAGGGCGATGCGCTCGCCCGGCTCGATCTCGAGATCGACCCCGTCGAGCAGCGGTGGGCCACCGATATGGAATTCGACGGCCTTGAGGGAAATAAGCGACATGCCAGGGTCAGACTTGAAGGAGTGCCAGCTCGCGATGGTAGCGGAAAGTCCATTCATTGCGGTGCCGGGCGGTGGAGGCCGCCGGCGATGCGGTATGCTCTGGTTCATGTCCCTGGACCCGAAGCCGGGCTGAGAGGTCGTTTGAGCAAGCCTTCGAGCGATGCGCAGGACTGGCGCTACAGCAGCGATTTCTACGACGAGCTGATCGGCCCGCGCGGCGGGCCGCGAGCCGCGGCCCGGCGGCTGTGGAAGTATTTGCGGGGCCTGGATCGGGGCGAGCTGAGCGAGCGCCGCGAGGCCTGCGAAGTCGCCGCCCTGGTCGCCGGCATCAGCTTTCGCGTCTATCACGACGAAGCCAGCGCCGATCGCGCCATGCCCTTCGACCTCATTCCCCGGATCATTTCCTTGCGCGAGTGGGAACGAACCCGGCTTGGCCTGGAGCAGCGCGTGACCGCGCTCAATCTGTTCATCGACGATCTCTACGGCGACCAGAAGATCGTTGCAGACGGCGTTTTCCCGGCCGAAATGCTGGCCGGCTCGATGGGCTTTCGCAAGCAGTGTCGGGGCATCCGGCCGCGCTACGGGGTCTGGGCGCACATCTGCGGCAGCGACCTGGTGCGCGACGCCGACGGCACGCTCTACGTGCTCGAAGACAATCTGCGCGTGCCCTCCGGCGTGTCCTACATGCTCGAAAACCGGCAGGTCATGAAGAAAGTCTTTCCCGAGCTGTTCGAGGATATCGATATCCAGCCGGTCGACGACTATCCCGCCCGCCTGTTCGACACCCTGGCCAGCCTGTCGCCGCGACCGGCCGACTACCCGGTCGTCGTCGTGCTCACGCCCGGGATGTTCAACTCCGCGTACTTCGAGCACGCCTGGCTGGCCCAGCAGATGGGCGTGGAACTGGTCGAGGGACGCGACCTGATGGTCGATGAGCACGACTGCGTGTTCATGCGCACCATCCACGGTTTCGAGCAGGTCGACGTCATCTACCGCCGCATCGACGACGCCTTTCTTGATCCGGAGGCCTTTCGCGCGGATTCACTGCTGGGCGTCAAGGGCCTGATGCGGGCCTGGCGAGCCGGCAAGGTCGGCCTGGCCAATGCCCCCGGTGCCGGCGTGGCCGATGACAAGGTGGTCTACTCCTACGTGCCCGACATCATCCGCTATTACCTGGACCAGGAGCCGCTGGTGCCCAACGTGCCGACCTGGCGCTGCAGCATTCGCTCCGAGCTCGACCACGTGCTGGCTAATATCGATCAGCTGGTGGTCAAGCCGGCCAACGAGTCCGGCGGCTACGGCATGCTGATCGGTCCGCACGCCACCCGCAAAGAAAGGGACCGGTTCAAGAGGCTGATCAAGGCCGACCCGCGCAACTACATCGCCCAGCCGACCCTGGCCATTTCCACCTGCCCGACCCTGATCGGTGCGCAGGTCGCGCCGCGTCACGTGGATCTGCGTCCCTTTATCCTGTCCGGCGACCAGCAGTACGTCACCACCGGTGGGCTGACCCGGGTGGCCATGCGGGCCGGCTCGCTGGTGGTCAACTCGTCCCAGGGCGGCGGCAGCAAGGACACCTGGATCGTCGATACCGACGGTGAGGGCGCCTGATGCTCTCGCGCGTGGCCGAGAATCTCTACTGGTACGGGCGCTACCTGGAGCGGGCCGAGGACCTGGGGCGGATGATCAACGTCAACGCCCACCTGATGCTTGATCTGCCCAGGCGCATGACGCCGGGCTGGGCGCCGCTGGTGCGCATTACCGGCAGCCAGGCGCTGTTCGAAGAGCTGCACGAGGCGGCCGATGAACGCACGGTGGTGCGCTTCCTGCTCGCCGAGCCCA
>JBMCIV010000108.1:0-5612 GCA_048616735.1 Wenzhouxiangella sp.
GGCCGGGATCGCGGCCGGCCTGCAAGACCTGGCGGCAAACGGCGGCGAGTTCGCCGCCCACATCGATCAGCTGATCGATATCGGCCGGGCGTTGTGGCCGGCCTGCTGCGCTGTGGCCACGCTGGCCGGCGCCATCGCCCTGCTGATGGCCGGCGTCGTGCTGCTCGCGCGTGGTTTACAATCCGGCGCCTGATTCGCCATCGAGACCCGCCATGTCTTTTGAAAACCTGTCCGTCGTCACCCGCGGCGGCATACACACCATCACCGTCAAGCGTCCGAGCAAGCTCAACGCGCTCAACCGCCAGACCCTGCAGGAGCTCTACGGCGCCATCATCGACGCCAGCGGCGACGACAAGGTGCGCGTCATCGTTCTGACCGGCGCCGGCGACAAGGCTTTCGTGGCCGGCGCCGACATCGGCGAAATCCGCGAACAAACGCCGCTGGACGCGCGCCGCTTTTCCCAGTTCGGCCAGGATCTGATGAGCATGATCGAGAGCCTGGACAAGCCGGTCATCGCCGCCATCAACGGCTACGCGCTCGGCGGCGGCATGGAGCTGGCGCTCGCCTGCCACCTGCGCATCGCCAGCGGCAATGCCCGCCTCGGCCTGCCGGAAGTCAAGCTCGGCATCATGCCGGGGTTCGGCGGCACCCAGCGCCTGGTGCGCCTGGTCGGCCCCACCCTGGCGCTGGAGCTGGCGCTGTCCGGTGAACCCATCACGGCCGAGCGCGCCTATGAGCTGGGCCTGGTCAACCGGGTCGTTCCCGCCGACGCGCTCCAAGACGCCGTCCAGACCATGGCCGCGCCGCTGGTTCAGGCCGCGCCGGAGTCGGTGCGCGGTATTCTGCAGGCCACGCTGCAGGGGGGCCAAATAAACCTCGAGGCCGGGCTGGCGCTGGAGACCGCGCGCTTTGCCCTGTGCTGCGCGAGCGAAGACATGCGCGAGGGCACCAGCGCGTTTCTGGAAAAGCGCAAGCCGGAGTTCAGCGGGCGCTGAGCGCGCCCAGCAAAGCGCTCAGGTCATCGGCTGGCGCGAGCTGAACGCGTGCGCCAGGGTGGACTGATCGGTGTGCTCCAGCTCTCCGCCCAGCGGCACGCCCTGGGCCAGGCGCGAGACCCGGATCTGGTGGCGCGCCGCCATTTCCCTCAGGTAGTGCGCGGTCGCCTCGCCTTCCACGGTGGTGTTGGTGGCAATCACGATTTCCTCGGTCGAGCCGGCCGCCAGCTGGCGCTCCAGCTGGTCCAGCCCCAGATCGCCAGGACCGATGCCGTCGAGCGGCGACAGCCGCCCCAGCAGCACGAAGTAGCGCCCCTGGTAGCCGGTGGCCGCTTCGATCGCGAGCACGTCGGCGGGGCTCTCCACGACGCACAGCGTCTGCGCTGTGCGCGCCTGGTCGGCGCAGATGCGGCAAGTCTCGGCGGCGGTAAAGTTGCGGCATTGAACGCAGCGCCGGATGTCGCGCATGGCCACCTCCAGCGCGTTGGCCAGGCGCACGCCGCCGTCGCGATCGCGCTCGAGCAGGTGCAGCGCCATGCGCTGGGCCGAGCGCGCCCCCACCCCGGGCAGGCAGCGCAGCGCTTCGAGCAGCGCGTCGAAAGGATCGGCCGCCATGCCGGCAGGAAGCTGGCTTAGGGCAGCGTGAAGCCGGGCGGCAGCGGCAGTCCGCCGGTCAGGCCCGACATTTTCTCCTGGCTCGCCTCCTGGACCCGGTTGACGGCGTCGTTGACGGCCGCGGCGACCAGGTCCTCGATCATCTCGCGGTCGTCGGCCACGCTGTCATCGATCCGAACCCGGCGCACCTCGTGACGACCGCTCATGGTGACTTCGACCAGGCCACCGCCGGCCTGACCGGTGACCTCCAGCTCGGCCAGCTCCTGCTGGGCCTGCTTGAGGTTCTCCTGCATTTTCTGCGCCTGCTGCATCAGCTGGGCGATATTGCCTTTCATCATCTTGTCCTTTAGTGATTTCTCGTATCAAGCGGTCGAATGGAATCGCGCAGCACTTCGGCATCGAAGCGGCTGCGCAGGCGCTGGACCAGCGGATCTTGCTCGATGGCGGCCTCGGCGTCTGCCTGGCTGGCATCGCGCCGCGACTGCTCCTGCCGGGCCGGGGTGTCGAGATCAACCCGATCGGCCGGCCGAATGCTGATCCTGATCTCGCGCCCCAGGTGTTTGCTCAGCGCCCGCGCCAGCGCGGACTTGAAGCGCTCGGTCATCATGAACAGATCATCGCGACTGGCGGTGAACCCGATGTGTCCTTCGCCCGCCTCGCTGAGCACCAGCAGCGCGGCCACCGTTTGCACCGATCCGTTGAGGCCCAGTCGCGCCAGCAGAGCCGGCCAGTTTTCGGCCGTCAATGCCAGCTTGTCGGCCGACCGGCTCGGCGCTGCCGGTCCGGCCGGGGCGCGCTCAGCGGGCGGTTGCTGGTGCTCGCGGGGCGGCGCAGCGCCCGCTGCAGCCGCGGCCCCAGCCTGCGAACTGACCGTGCCCGCGCCCCCGGGAAGCGCTGAACGCCCCGGTGAGGCCCCCTCCGGATTCGCGCTCGGAGCGAAAGCAAACATCCGCAGCAAGGTCATTTCACAGCCCGAGCGTTCGGTGGGCGCGAGGCTGAGGTCGCGGCGGCCGGTAACGGCAATCTGGTAGTAAAGCTGCACGTCCTCGGCATCCAGCCGCCCCGCCATGGCGGTCAGCTCGGCCCAATCGGTGCGCGAATCATCGCGATAGTCGGGCAATTGCTGGATCAGCGCGATCCGATGCAGCGCTTCGGCCAGGTCCTGGAGCAGGCGCGACAGGCTGCGAGCCTGGGCGAACACCTCGCCGATGGCGGCCATGGCCGCGCCCGGCTGGCGCTCGGCCAGGGCCTGCAGAAGCTGGTGGATGTGGCGCTGCTCGACGCTGCCGAGCATGTCGCGCACGGCCGCCTCGCTCAGCCCCTCGCCGCCGGCCAGGGCCTGGTCGAGCAGGCTCAGCCCGTCGCGCATGCTGCCGTCGGCGGCGCGCGCCAGCAGGCCCAAAGCCTCGCCTTCGGCGGCCAGTCCCTCGGCGGCGAGAATCTGCTCCATCTGCCCGGCAATCTCATCGGCCTGCAGGCGGCGCAGGTTGAACTGCAGGCAGCGCGACAGGATGGTGACCGGAATTTTCTGCGGATCGGTGGTGGCCAGGACAAACTTGACGTGCTCCGGCGGCTCTTCCAGGGTCTTGAGCAGGGCGTTGAAGCTGTGGGTGGAGAGCATGTGGACTTCGTCGATCAGGTAGACCTTGAAGCGACCCCGGGCCGGCGCGTACTGCACGTTGTCGAGGATCTCGCGGGTGTCATCGACCTTGGTCCGCGAGGCCGCGTCGATTTCGAGCAGGTCGACGAATCGACCTTCGTCGATGGCGACGCAGTGTTCGCACACCCCGCAGGGCTCGGCCGTGACGCCCTCCAGGCAGTTGAGCGACTTGGCCAGAATGCGCGCGATGGTGGTCTTGCCGACCCCGCGCGTGCCGGTAAACAGGAAGGCGTGGTGGATGCGCCCGCTGGCCAGGCCGTTGCTCAAGACCTGGACGACGTGCGACTGGCCCACCAGACCGGCAAAATCCCGCGGGCGCCATTTTCTCGCAAGAACCTGATAACTCAAACTTATTCTCCAGCAAACCCGTGATTCAGGCGGACAGCCACAAGCTGGCAACTCGCCGTGGAAGTGTACACCAGCACTTCTCCTCAACGACCGATCTGGCCTAAGCTTAGGGCGCAAGCCAAGCCCAACCAGACCGGAGCCGCGCGGTGAAGGAATACCATTTCTCCTTGCACATCAGCACCGATGAATACCTTCGCTACTATCAGGGCCAGGCGGTGGCGGTGGTCGTAACCGACAGCGAAGGCCGCACCCTCCGGTTCCCGGCCGGGGCCCTGCGGCCGCACGTCGCCCACAACGGCATCCACGGGCGCTTTCGGCTGGTCACCGACGACGACCATCGGCTGCAGCGACTGGAGAAGGTCGGCTGAACGCGTCCACAATTCGGCCACAGCGAGGCCCAATTCTGGGATAATCATCAGCTGGCGGTCTTCGCCGGTCTTCCCACGCTGTTTCTGCCGTGAACCCCGTCAGGCCCGGAAGGGAGCAGCGGCAGCGGCAGGCGCAGGCGCTGGGGTCGGGCTGGCGGAGGCCGCCTCTTTCGTTTTCAAGACCGACAGGTCAGCGGGGGTCTGCGGCCGGGGGCTCATCGAGCAACAGCCGCGCCAAATGGCGTCTGCGCGCGCTTCCAAGCAGCATGTCGTCCAGGGTGTAGCCATCCAGCACCGCCAGAAAGGCGGCATTGGCCTCGCTGACGATCTCGCTGAAGCGACACGCCGGCGCGATCGCGCAGTCGCGTTCACCGCGCATGCATTCGACCAGGTGGAAATCGTTTTCCAGCGCCCGGATAACGCGGCCGATGCAGATCTCGCGCGGCGAACAGGCCAGGCGCAGGCCGCCTTGCTTGCCGCGTCTGGACTCGACGAAACCGTGCCCAACCAGCTGCTGGACCACCTTGGTCAGGTGGTGGTGCGAGACGTCGAATGCCGCAGCGATCTCGCCCACGGTGGACTGGGTGCGCGAACGCAGCCCCAGGTAAGTGAGGATGCGGATGCCGTAATCAGCGTGCTGGGTGAGCTTCAAGGCGACTGCGCCAGAAAGCGATCGGCTACGGGGTCGATCCCGCAAAACACGGCTGCGGCTGCAGCGCCGGATTCCGGGCTGCGGTCCCGGGCTCGATTTCCTGCCCCAGCAACTCTCTCATCACGAGCTGGTGGCCCGGGCCTTCGAGCAAGTCGGCCAGGGTGACCTCATCGAGTACGTGCAAAAAGGCTTCGCTGGCCTCGCGCAGCTTGGCGCGCAGGCGGCAGACACCGACCAGGACGCAGTTGCGATCAGCGCGCATGCAATCGGCCACTCCGAAGTTCGGCTCGAGCGCGCGCACGACCTCACCCACGCTCAGGCGATCCGGCGGCCCGGCCAGCCGAATGCCGCCGTTCTTGCCGCGCCGGGAATACACGAAGCCCTCGGAAGCCAGCTGCTGAACCACCTTCATCAGGTGGTTGCGGGAAATGCCGTGGGCTTCGGCAATCTCGGCAATCGTCGATAGTTCTTCGCCTTTCAGGCCGACATACATCAGCGCCCTGAGGCCATATCCGGAGTACTGGGTTAGTCGCATGGGTCAAATCTCTCTGCCAAAACGCGGGGTTGAAACCAGGCTCCATTATCGATGACCGCGAAAAGAAGTATTTGACATTGATCAATTCGACCACGGCGAGTCGCGTATCCTCACGCTTTGCCATTGAGTCAGGAGATCCCATGAAGTGCATCCAAGCGCGTTATAGCCGGCGTGGCCCCAACCCCGCCGAGTTGATCGAAGCGGTCGAAGTCGATCTGGCCGATCCCGGCAGCGGCGAGGTTCTGGTCGAAGTTCTGGCCAGCCCGATCAACCCGTCCGATCTGTTGACCCTGACCGGCCAGTACGGCATTTTGCCCGACCTGCCGGCCACCGCCGGCAACGAGGGCGTGGGCCGGGTCGTCGAAGTGGGCACCAAGGTGCAGGGCCTGAGCCCGGGCCAGACGGTGTTGCTGCCGCTCGGTTGCGGAACCTGGGCCAG
>JBMCIV010000109.1:0-5595 GCA_048616735.1 Wenzhouxiangella sp.
TCGATGCGCGCTTCGTGGCGCCCGGCCAGGCGCAGTCGACCCTGGGCGCCGATCTCGGCCACGCGCGGGCCGATGGCGTCCGGGTCGACCTGCTCGGGCAGCTCGCCCTCCAGGCCCATCAGCACGGCCCGGTCGGTGCCGTGGCCGCGGCCAGTATGCCCCAATGAACCGAACAGCTCGACCCGCACGCGATCTACACCGGCCAACAACTCACGCGCCTCAAGCCGCCGGACAAAAATGCCGGCCGCGCGCATCGGCCCGACCGTGTGCGAACTCGACGGCCCGATACCAATCTTGAACAAATCGAAAATACTGACAGCCATTCCTGGCAGTGTAGCCAAAACCTGGCCGGACTGGACGTCCACGGCGCACGATGGAATAATCGCTCTCAACACCGCACGGCACGCCTCCAATGGAAAAGCGCTGGATCCTCACCTCCGTGCTCTTGGCCTCGGTCTTGCTGGGCACCGCTCTTGCGGAGACCGACAACGACAGCTCAGTGGTGTTTCGCGACGTCCGCGTATTTGACGGCACGGCCACCGAACTGACCGAACCCTTAAGCGTGCTGGTCCAGGGTAACCAGATTGCCGCCATCGGCAGCGAACTGGACGTTCCGGCCAACGCCCGGGTGATTGAAGGCCAGGGCCGCACCCTGATGCCGGGCCTGATCGATGTCCACGTCCACCTGACCTTCAGCGCCCTGTCCATGCCGCGCCTGCTCTCGCCGGACCTGACCCCTGAACTGGCTGAAGCGGCCGCGGCCGAGCAGGCCGAGGCCATGTTGTTGCGCGGATTCACCTCAGTACGCGACATGGGCGGGCCGATCTTCGGGCTCAAGCGGGGGATTGATTCGGGACGCTACCGCGGACCAAGGGTATGGCCCTCCGGCGCGACCATCAGCCAGACCGCCGGCCACGGTGATTTCCGCCTGCCGCACGAGCGCTCCAGGCGGTTCTTCGGCGAACCCTCGCGGGCCGAGCAACTGGGTGCAACCTTCATCGCCGACGGGCGCGCCGAAGTGCTGACCGCAGTGCGCGAGAACCTGCGCTTTGGCGCCAGCCAGATCAAGCTGATGGCCGGTGGCGGGACCTCGTCGGCCTACGACCCGGTCGATGTCACCCAGTACACCTTCGATGAGATGCGCGCCGGCGTCGAGGCCACCGAGGACTGGGGCACGTATGTTGCGGTTCACGCCTACACTCCGCGCGCCATCCGCCGGGCGATCGAGGCCGGCGTCAAGGTCATCGAACACGGCCAGATGCTCGACGAGGAAACGCTCGCCCTGATGGCCGAGCGCGACATCTGGCTTTCGACCCAAGTCCTGCGCGCCAGCACGCCGGACATGGACGCCCAGCGCCGGGCCAAGCGCGCGCCAGTGCTCGAAGGGCAGGCCCGCCTGTGGCCGATGGCGCGCGAACTGGGCGTGAAACTGGCCTGGGGCACGGACTTCCTGTTCGAGCCGGCGCTCAACCGCCAGCAAAACGCCAACCTGCTGCTGCTGCAGGAATGGTTCTCGCCGGCCGAGGTTCTCAGGCTCGTCACTCACGACAACGCCCGCCTGCTCGCGCTGTCTGGCCCGCGCAACCCGTATCCCGGCGCGCTGGGCGTGGTCGAGCCGGGCGCGCTGGCCGACCTGCTGCTGGTCGACGGCAACCCCCTGGACAATCTCGACCTGCTGGCCGATCCGGAGCGAAATTTCGTACTCATCATGCAAGATGGCCGGATCGTGCGCGATGCGGCTGCGCCTTGATCGTCAGCGCAGGCCGACGCTACACTCCCCGCTCTGACCTTAGCTGACGAACTCATGCGCCTGATTCTCTACACCGGCACCGATTGCGAACTCTGCACCAAGGCAGAGCATCTGTTGGCCGAAGCCGGCTTCAGCGGCGAGGCCGAGAAGGTCTACATCGACGATGACCCGGAACTGCAGCAGCGCTACGGCGACCAGATTCCGGTACTGATGAGCGCCTCGAGCGGAGAGAAACTGTCCTGGCCCTTCACGGCATCCCAGGTTCGGGACCTGATAGATGGCTAGCAGCGCGCTGGCGGTCACCCACATCGACGCCCTGCGACTCCAGGAAGCCCTGCTCGCCGGCATCGCCAATGTTCTGAATCGTCGCGATTACATCAACAAGATCAACGTCTTCCCGGTAGCCGACGGCGATACCGGGACCAACCTGGCGTTTACCCTGGCCAGCGTGCGCAGCGCCATCGAGCGGCCCGATCGGCGCAGCCTGCCGGAGTTGCTCGAGCAGATCGCCGAGGCCGCCCTGGACGGTGCGAGGGGCAATTCCGGAGCCATCATGGCGCAGTATTTTCAGGGCTTGAGCGAATCCAGTCGCAACCACCAGGTGCTCGACGCCGCCGGGCTGGCCGAAGCCTCGCGCTCGGCCGCGCGGTCGGCCTGGGGTGCCATGTCCAACCCGGTGCCGGGCACGCTGCCCACGGTGCTGGAAGACTTCGGCGATGAGCTGGTGCGGCTGACCCGCGACGGGGTCGAAGATATCCGGGCGCTGTTTCAGCGCGGCCTCAAGCGGGCGCGCGCGTCGCTGGCCGCCACGCCTGAAAAACTGGCGGTGCTGCGCGAGGCCGGCGTGGTCGACGCCGGGGCGCAGGGGTTTGTGGATTTTCTCGAAGGCATTGGCCGCTACATGCGAAGCGGCCGGGTCCCGAGCGCTCAGCCCGGGTCCGAGACAATCGCGCCAGGCGAGGCGATGCAGCTGCACGGCGAGGCCCCCGCCGAACACCGTTTTTGCACCGAGTGCCTGATCACCGGCGAGCGCCTGGACGTGGTGGCGCTCAAAAGCGAGCTCGAAGCGCTGGCTGCCACTTCTCTGGTCGTCGCCGGCGGGGCGCGCCGCGCACGGGTGCATATCCATACCGATGCGCCCGGCGAGGTCTTCCGGATCTGCGGCAGCCACGGCGAAATCCGCCAGCAGAAAGCCGACGACATGACCCGCCAGCACGGGCTGATGAACCAGCAAGGCCAGGTCGCCGTCGTCACCGACTCGGCCGCCGACCTGCCGGCTGAAGAGGCCGATCGCCTGGGGATTCACGTCGTGCCCGTGAGGCTGAATTTCGGCGACGAGGAGTTTCTCGACAAGCTCACCATCACCCCGACCGCCTTCTACCAGCGCCTGGCGCAGGGCACGACGGCGCCGCGCACCTCGCAACCGCCGCCGGGCGACTTTCGCCGCCAGTTCGAGCTTTTGACTTCGCACGGGCTCGAGGTGCTGGCGCTACAGATCTCCAGCGCCGTCAGCGGGACTTTCCAGGCGGCCCAGGCGGCCGCTGAGCGCTTCGAAGGCGATGCCGTCACCGTGTTCGACACGCTCAATGGCGCCACCGGCCAGGGCCTGATGGTGCTGTGGGCCGCCGAGGCCGCCGCGCGCGGCTGGACGCGCCAGGCCATCGTTGCCGAACTGACCCGAAAACGTCGCGACTTCCAGACCCTGTGCCTGGTCCGCGACCTGTCGTGGGGGGTCCGTGGCGGGCGCATCAAGCCGTGGATGGAAACAGTCTCGCGGCGACTGCGCCTGAACCTGGTACTGGCCAACACCCCGGAGGGCAAACTCGGCCCCTGCGGCGTGCTGCCCGGCCGGCGCAAGGTGCTGCAGCGCTTTGCCCGCTTCGCGCTTAAAAAAATGGATCCGGACCAGGTCTACCGGATCGTCATCAGCCATACCGATGCGCTGGCGGACGCTGAAGGCCTGCGCGAGCGACTGCTGACCGGTCATCCGCAGGTCGACGCCTGCTGGCTGGAAGACGCCAGTCCAGCCATTGGCTGCCATGCCGGACCCGGCGCGCTGCTGTGCGGCATACATCCCTGGCAGCCGCCTGAAGACCGGCGCCCATGACCGCGCTGGCCTTCGCCACGGCGGCCCTGATCGGATACTTGCTGGGATCGATTTCAGGCAGTCTTGTCCTCGGCCGCTTCCACGGCGTGGACATCCGCTCCATGGGCTCGGGCAACGCCGGAGGCACCAACGCCCTTCGCACTCTCGGCTGGCGCTTCGCCCTGTCGGTGATCGTGATCGACCTGGGCAAGGGCGCGCTCGCGGCATGGCTGGCACCCCGGCTGGTTGGCGGGCTGGCGGCGAATGCGGCCGCGCCCATGGCGCTGGCCGCCGTGGCCGGATTCTTTGCCGTGATCGGCCACGTCTGGCCGCTGTACTTTCGATTCCGCGGCGGCAAGGGCGCCGGCACCGCAGTCGGCGCCATCGCGGTGGTCGCCCCCTGGTGCATCCTGCCGCTTTTCCTGGTCTGGATCATCACCATCATCGGCACCGGCTACGTCGGTCTGGCCACGATTCTGGCCGGGATGACGCTGGTGCCGGCCATGTGGCTGCTGGGGCCGGACCCCCTGCCCGCGTCGCTGGGCACGCTGGCCATCGCCCTGGCCGTCACCCTGGCCTTCACCCATCGCAGCAATCTGGCGCGCCTGCGCGATGGCTCGGAAAACCGTTTCGAACAGGCGCGCCTGCTCAAGCGGCGGCGCTGACGGTCCGGTCCCATGAACGGCGCCGTCGCGCTGGATCCCCAGCGAATCCAGGAATGGCTAAAGCCGCTGAACCGGCGCACGCCGAGCCTGAGCGTTGAACGCGAGGTTGATTCCACCAACACCCATCTGGCCCGCCTGCGCGCTGCCGGCGATGCCGTTGACATCGTGATTGCGGACGCGCAGTCGGCCGGTCGCGGGCGCCGCGGGCGCCAGTGGATCTCTCCGCCGGGCGGCGGGCTTTATCTTTCGCTGTTCCGCGCTTTTGCCGGGCCGGTCCGGCGCCTGGAAACCCTGAGCCTGGTTGCCGGACTCGCCGCAACCGCCGCCATCGAGGGCTGCTGCGCGATCCAGCCGGGCCTGAAGTGGCCCAACGACGTGCTCATCGACGGGCGCAAGCTGGCCGGCTGCCTGATCGACCTGGGCGGCCATGGCGCTTGCGCGAATGCCATCATCGGCATCGGAATCAACGTTGACTTCGGTGGCCTTAAGGGCCCGGATCAGCCCTGGACCGACTTGGCCGGCGCCACCGGGTCTGTCCCGGACCGCAACCGCCTGGCCGCGCTTTTGATCGCGCAACTTCTCCATGATCTGGATCGATTCGACGCGCACGGGTTTTCGCCGTTCCAGGCGCGCTGGGCGGACAGGGATGCGCTGACCGGGCGAGAGATCGTGGCGTACGGGCCCGGAAAAAGCGTGGTCCAGGGACAGGCCCGCGGCGTTGATGAACGCGGTCGCCTGTTGCTCCAGGCATCGGATCGGCTTTATCGCCTGCACGGCGGAGAAGTGACCCTGCGTACCAGTCGCTAGTGGGCCATGCGGCAGGCCAAAAATCACGCTCGGCCGTCGCCACACCGACAGCAACGGCCGGAGCAGGTTATCCTTGACCCGATGATCCTGCACGCCCGCCCGGCCATCGCCATGCTGACAACAGGTTCCACCCTGGCTGCCCGATGAGGTCGACATGAATCTTGCCGCGTGGCGCTGGCTGGTCGCGTTTTTGCTGATGGCCAACATCCTTGCCCTGGTGGTTTACGTGCGCGGCGACGCGCGTCCCGAGCCAGCCGATACGACCCTGCCGGCGCTGCCGACGCAAT
>JBMCIV010000110.1:0-5544 GCA_048616735.1 Wenzhouxiangella sp.
GGCAGGTCCAGTGGCTCGGCATCCTCGGAGGGTTTTTGATCGGTGTAGGTCACGTTGCCCTGTTCATCGACAACGCGGTAAATGGGTTGGGCGACGGCGCTGGTGCCGATCAGCCACAGGCCGGCGAGAAGAAATCGGAGGATGGGGAGCATGGCGCGTCGCTGCCTGATCATCGAAAAAGCCAGCCTGTATTGTACTGCTGCAACTGCACAAAACTTGAGCGCTGGGGTCGCGACACGAAACGCCGGCCGTCGCCCGCTGGACGACGGCCGGAAACCTGCGGCCGTTCAGCAGGAATAGTACATGTCGAACTCGACCGGATGGGTGGACATCCGGAACCGGGTGACTTCCTGCATTTTCAGATCGATGTAGCCGTCGATAAGGTCGTCGGAGAACACGTCGCCGGCCTTGAGGAAGTCGCGATCGGCGTCGAGCGCTTCCAGCGCCTGGTCGAGCGCATGGCAAACCCGCGGAATGTTCTGCTCTTCTTCCGGCGGCAGGTCGTAGAGGTCTTTGTCCATCGGCGCACCGGGGTCGATCTTGTTGACGATCCCGTCCAGTCCGGCCATCATCATGGCCGCGAAAGTCAGGTAGGGATTGCCGGCCGGGTCGCCGAAGCGCACCTCGATGCGCCGGCCCTTGTCGCTGAACACCCACGGCACGCGGCACGAGGCCGAACGGTTGCGGGCCGAGTAGGCCAGCAGCACCGGCGCCTCGAAGCCCGGTACCAGGCGCTTGTAGCTGTTGGTCGTGGAGTTGGCAAAGGCGTTGATCGCCCGGGCGTGCTTGAAGATCCCGCCGATGTAGTGCAGGGCGGTTTCGCTCAAGCCGCCGTAACCATTACCGGCAAACAGGTTGGTTCCGCCCTTGGATAGAGACTGATGAACGTGCATCCCCGAGCCGTTGTCGCCGACCAAGGGCTTGGGCATGAAAGTGGCTGTGCGGCCGTGCATGTGGGCCACGTTCTGGACCACGTACTTGAGAATCAGCAGCTCGTCGGCCTTGCGGGTGAGGGTGTTGAACAGCGTGCCGATCTCGCACTGGCCGGCCGTGCCGACTTCATGGTGATGGACCTCGACCGGAATACCCACGCTTTCCAAGGTGGTGCACATCAGCGAGCGCAGGTCGGCCAGGCCGTCGACCGGGGGCACCGGGAAATACCCGCCCTTGACCCGCGGCCGGTGGCCGTGGTTGCCTTCCTCGTACTTTTTGGCCGTGTTCCAGGCGGCTTCCTCGGCGTCGATCTCGAAGAACGCGCCGGAAATCTCGTTGCCGAAGCGCACCGAATCGAAAATGAAAAATTCAGGTTCCGGACCGAAGAAGGCCGAGTCGGCCACGCCGCTGGCCTTGAGATAGGCTTCGGCGCGCTTGGCCAGCGAGCGCGGGCAGCGGCTGTAGGGCTGCATCGTGGCCGGCTCGAGAATGTCGCAGTTGACATTAAGGGTCTTGTGCTCGGCAAACGGATCCAGGAAGGTGGCCTCGCAGTCCGGCATCAGCACCATGTCGGAATCGTTGATGCCCTTCCAGCCAATGATCGACGAACCGTCGAACATCTTGCCGTCGCTCAGCAGTTCTTCGTCGATTGCCGAGGCCGGCACGCTGACGTGCTGCTCCTTGCCCAGGGTATTGGCGAAACGGAAGTCGACGAATTCGATGTCCTCGTCGCGAATGCGCTTGATGATTTCAGATGGTGTCATGGTTGAGCAGGGTTCCTTGGTGGATGGGAGTCGACGAGCTCATGCAATGCACAAAGCGTTCCAAGCCTTGAACCGGCGCTTTGCGCGGCCGGGATGGCGTTTTTGAAGGGCGGATTGCCCAGATTTTGAGCCGCCTAGGCAGGCGGCTGCCCGGATTTTGCGCTGGATTCAGGCGTTGACCGACGGGTTGAGCGTGTAGGTGCCGGTCAGGCTCGCCTCGGCCAGGATGTGACCGTCCATGGCTTCGCGCACGTCGGCCGAGGTGAAACCCTCCGGCAGTTCCAGGCGATCGACATCGAGCGCGTAAACGGTAAAGACGTAGCGGTGCAGGAGCTCGTCGTTCCAGGGCGGGCAGGGGCCGTCGTAGCCGAAATACTGTCCGGCCATATCCGGATCGCCGGCCATGAAGCCGGTGTAGTCGTTGAGCCCCTGGCGCGAGCCGGGCGGCCCGGGCGGATTCTTCTTGCCCCCGGGGGTGATGCCGTCGCTGCATTGGCCGGTTTGCAGTTCGGTGAAATCGGGCGCGATGTCGACCATCGCCCAGTGACAGAAATCCACGCGCGGCATATCGGCCGGCAGCACGCGCCCCTGCTGGTTGACGTCATCGACCTTTGATGGAACGTCCGGGTCGATGCACAGCAGAGCAAAGGAGCGGGTCGTCGCCGGCGCATCGCGCCAGGCCAGGTGCGGTGAGACATTGTCGGACAGGGCCATCGGCGCGTCGTCGGCGAGCTTGCCGAAGGCAAAGCGCGGATCGATGGGCTGCTGGTCGGTCAGGTCGATCGAAGACAGTTTCATGATGCTCGGTCCCAAGTATTTCCGTGGAGCCGTTATCCTAGCAGTCCACTCAACGCCCCGCGAGCCGCCGTGTTTTTCAACCGTTTCCGATCCTGCTGCGCGCTTGTTGTTCTGGTCTGCCTGGTCTCTCAGGCCCAGGCCTTGCCAGGCCTGCCGGGCGATTTCGACCCGGTCCCGGAGATCGCCACGCCGGCTGATTTTCTCGGATTTGATCCGTCTGAACGGCACCTGCGCCACGACCAGGTCGTTGCCTACCTGGATTATCTGGCCGAGGTCTCGGACCGGGTGTCGATCGAGCAGATCGGGCGCAGCCACGGCCTGCGGCCGCTGAAGCTGCTGGTCTTCAGCTCGCCTGAGCGCCAGTCCCGGCTTTCCGAGCTGCGCGCCGACCGTGTCCGCGCCAGCCGCGCCGGCGACGGCCCGCCGGTCATCTGGCTCGGCTATGCCGTTCACGGCAACGAGGCCTCGGGGGTTAGCGCGGCGCTGATCACGGCCTGGTACCTGGCCGCGGCCCGAAACGCCGAGGTGGCTGACTGGCTCGACCAGGCGCTGATCCTCATGGAGCCGGTGCTCAACCCGGACGGGGTCGATCGCTTCGCCCACTGGGTCAACATGCATCGCGGCGTCCATCCGGTCAGCGATCCGGCCGATCGCGAGCACCACGAGAACTGGCCCAACGGGCGCACCAACTATTACTGGTTCGACCTCAACCGCGACTGGCTGCCGCTGGTCCACCCCGAATCCCGGGCGCGCCTGGCCCAGTATCACGCCTGGCGCCCGCACGTGGTGACCGACCATCATGAAATGGGTCCCAACAGCACCTACTTCTTCCAGCCCGGGGTACCCGAACGAAACAATCCGCTGACCCCGGCGCGCAATTTCGCCCTGACCGCAAGGATCGCCGAGTATCACGCCCGGCGTCTGGACGAGGCCGAAGAGCCCTACTACACGCGCGAGTCTTTCGATGACTATTACGCCGGCAAGGGCTCGACCTATCCCGACCTGACCGGTTCGGTGGGCATCCTGTTCGAGCAGGGCTCGGTGCGCGGTCATGTCCAGGAGACGGAGTACGGGCGGCGAAGCTTCGCCGAGGCGGTGGCCAACCAGGTCCGCACCAGCCTGTCGTCCATCGAAGGCGGCATCGCGCAGGCCGACGAGCTCATTGCCTACCAGGCCGAGTTCTTCCGCAGCGCGCGCCAGGATGCCGATCGCGACCGCAACGAAGGCTGGATTTTCGGCGATGCCGGCGATCCCGCACGCGGTCGGGCGCTGGTCGAGCTGCTGCTGCGGCACGCCATCACCGTGGCGCCGGTGACCGAGGAGGTGACCATCGCCGGACGGCCGCAGCCGGTCGGCACGGCCTGGGCGGTTCCGGCCGAGCAGGATCAGTATCGCCTGCTGCGCTCGGTATTCGAGCCGGTGACCGAGCTGAGCATGGAGACTTTTTACGACGTCTCGACCTGGCCGCTGGGGCTGAGCTTCGATCTGCCGCTGGCCGCGGTACGCCGCCTCCCGGCCCGGGGCGAAGCGCTGGCGTCGGTCGAGGCCTATCGTCCCAGCCCTCCCGCAACCGACGCGCTGGCGTGGATCGTGCCCTGGAATCAGCGCGGCGCGCCGCCGCTGCTGGCGGCCCTGCTGGCCGACGACTACAAGGTGCAGGTCCTGACCAAGCCGAGCAGTCTCCGTCTAGGTGATGAGGCAGTACGCGAATTCGGGCGCGGCAGCCTGGTGATTCATCGGGGCCTGCAGCCCGACGGCGCCGCGCCGGTGGCTGAGCGCCTGCGCGACCTGGCCGGCGAGCATGGCGCCAAGGTGCTGGCCACGGCCTCGGGGCTGGCCGACGGCGGATTGGACCTGGGTTCGCCTTCGGCGCCGGTCATCGACCCGGTCCGGCCGGCCATGCTGGTCGGATCCGGGCTTTCGGCCAACCACGCCGGCTACGTCTGGCACTGGTTCGACCACTACCTGCACCAGCCGCTGACGCGCCTGGACTGGCTGCGCCTGGGGCGGGTCGATCTGTCGGACTACACCCACCGGATCTTGCCCGACGGCGATTACTCGGACCTGCCTGAAGCAGCCGCCGAAAAGCTGGTCGACTTTGTCGACGGTGGCGGCATCCTGCTGGCCGCCCGGCGCGCCTCAGCCTGGGTGGAGACCCTGGCGCTGGACTGGGCGCTGGTCGACACCGATGCCGCCGACGAGGACGAAGCGCCGGCCATCGCTGCCGAGCGTCGGCCCTACGGGGATTTTCAAGACGATCGGGCGCGCCAGTTGATCGGCGGCAGCGTGCTTGGCGTGTTGCTCGATCCCACTCATCCGCTGGCGTTTGGCTACACGCGCGAGGACCTGGCGGTCATGCGGCGCGGACGTCAGCGGCTGCAGGCGGCCACCAATCCCTACTCCAGCGTAGCGGTCTACACCGACGAAGTCCTGGTATCCGGGTTTCTTTCCGACGACAACCGCGAGCGCCTGGCCGGCAGCCCGGCGCTGAGCGTGACCCGTCATGGGGCCGGCGCCGTGGTCCGCATGGCCGATGATTATCTTTTCCGGGGCTATTGGTCGGGGACCGAGCGGCTGTTTGCCAACGCGCTGTTTTTCAGCTCGATCGTTGGGACCACCGAGCTGCCTTCGGATGCGCAATAGGCGCTGGAAGACGGTGGCGGTCAGCCGGTCGCCTGGCGCCGGCTGCCGTCGTCGACGCGCATCGCCATTTCTTCCAGCGCCGGCCGATTGAGCACGCGCACCAGCTTGCCGCGCACCTCGATAATCTCTTCGCGCTGCAGTGCGCTGAGGGTGCGCGAAACGGTCTCGATCGTCAGACCCAGATAGTTGGCGATATCGCGTCGATCCATGGTCAGCCGGAACTGGTCGGGATCCTGGTTGCGGCGGGCCAGGCGCCGCGACATGCTCATCAGGAACAGCGCCACCCGGGTGCGCGCATCCAGCCGTCCAACCACCAGCAGCAGTTCGCGGGTCTCGGCCATCTCCTCCGAAAGCAGGCGCAGCATGACCTGGTTGAGCTTGGGGCTGGACTGCAGCATGGTGACGA
>JBMCIV010000111.1:0-5482 GCA_048616735.1 Wenzhouxiangella sp.
GGGCATCGAGTTCGACTACTGCTGCGTCCACGCCGCGCTGGCGATGCGGGACCTGGGTTTCGAGACCATCATGGTCAACTGCAACCCCGAGACCGTCTCGACCGATTACGACACCTCCGATCGCCTCTACTTCGAGCCGCTGACGCTGGAAGACGTGCTGGCCATCGTCGAGATCGAGCGCCCGGAGGGCATCATCATCCAGTTCGGCGGCCAGACCCCGCTGAAGTTGGCCCGCGCGCTGGAGGCGGCCGGCGCGCCCATCGTCGGCACTACGCCCGACTGCATTGACTTAGCCGAAGATCGCGAGCGTTTCCAGCACCTGCTCAACGACCTGGGCCTGAAGCAGCCGCCCAACCGCACCGCGCGGGCGCCGCAAGAGGCCATCGTGCTGGCGCGCGAGATCGGCTACCCGCTGGTGGTGCGCCCGTCTTACGTGCTTGGCGGGCGGGCCATGGACATCGTCCAGGGCGAAGACGAGCTCGAGCGCTACATGCGCGAGGCGGTCAAGGTCTCCAACGACTCGCCGGTGCTGCTGGACCGCTTTCTCGACCACGCCATCGAGATCGACGTCGATGCGATCTGCGACGGCGAGCGAGTCATCATCGGCGGCATCATGGAGCATATCGAGGAGGCCGGCGTGCACTCCGGCGACTCGTCGTGCAGCCTGCCGCCGTTCTCGCTGTCGGAAAAAGTGATCGCCGAGATCGCCGAGCAGACGCGCCAGATGGCCAAGGGGCTGCACGTGGTCGGCCTGATGAACGTGCAGTTCGCGCTCCAGGGCGAGCAGCTGTTCGTGCTCGAGGTCAATCCCAGAGCCTCGCGCACGGTGCCGTTCGTGGCCAAGGCCACCGGCGTGCCGCTGGCCCGGGTGGCCGCGCAGTGCATGGTCGGTGAGACGCTTGAAAAACAAGGCATTACCGAAGATCTTAAGAGTAATTTCTACTCCATCAAGGAGCCCAAGTACCCGTTCATCAAGTTCCAGGGCGTCGACCCCATCCTGGGACCGGAGATGCGCTCGACCGGCGAGGCCATGGGCGTGGGCTACTCCTTCGGCGCGGCCGTGGCGCGCGCCCAGCAGGCCGTGGAGATTCACGCCGCCGCCTCGGGCAGGACGTTTTTGAGCGTGCGCGACGCCGACAAGGAGCGCCTGCTGCCGGTGGCGCGCGAGCTTGCCGAGCGCGGCTTCAGCCTGGTGGCAACCGAGGGGACCTGGAAGTTCCTGGTTGAAAACGGCGTTGAGTGTGACTATGTCAACAAGGTCACGCAGGGCCGGCCGCACATCGTCGACCTGATCAAGAACCGCGAGATCGACTATATCGTCAACACCACCGAGGGTCGGCAGGCGATCTCGGACTCGTTCTCGATCCGCCGCACGGCGCTGCAGCACAAGGTCAATTACTCGACCACCATCGCCGGCGCGCGGGCCACCCTGCGCGCCCTGGATCACTGGAACGAGCGCGGCGTTCATTCGCTCGCCGAGCTGTACGAAAGCAAGGAAACGACATGAGCCAGATCCCGATTACGCGCGCGGGCGCCGAGCGCCTGCGCGCCGAGCTCGATCGCCTGAAAAAGACCGAGCGCCCGGCCGTTATCGCCGCCATCGCCGAGGCCCGTGCCCACGGCGACCTGAAGGAAAACGCCGAGTACCACGCCGCCCGCGAGCAGCAGGGTTTCATCGAGGGCCGCATCCAGGAACTGGAGGGTTCGCTGGGCAACGCGCGCATCATCGACGTGGCCACCGTCAACGCCGGCACCAAGGTGGTGTTTGGCGCCACCGTGACCCTGCTCGAGGAAATCGAGGGCGCCGAGGAAGTCACCTGGCAGATCGTGGGTGATCTTGAGGCCGACGTCAAACAGCGCCGCCTGTCGATCAGCGCGCCGCTGGCGCGCGCCCTGATCGGCAAGGAGGAAGGCGACGTGGTGGAATTCCAGGCCCCCAACGGCCGGCGCGTGTACGAAATCGTCGAGGTCGCCTACCACGGCTGACGACGGTGATCATCGTCGCGGTGGCCGAACTGGACGCGCTGCTGGCCGGGCAGCCGGCGCTGCCGCCGCGTCTGCGCGCGTTTCTGGCCCGGGCCCAGCCGCGAGCGCTGGATTCTTCGGCCTGGGCGGCTGAACTGGTCACCGGCCGGGCCGTGGCCGTCGCGCCGCTGACCCGGCGCCTGGATGCACCCGACGACGCCCGGGGCTGCTGGCTGCGCGCCGACCCGGTTGTCCTGACCCCCGATCTGAGCGCGGTCTGGATTCGGCCGGGCGCGCGGCTGGATGCCGCCAGCCCGGTGGTCGGCGAACTTCGCGCGGCGCTGGCCGAGGCCGGCCTGGCGTTCGATCTGCCCCATCCCGAACGCGGCTATATCCGGCTCGAGGCGATGCCCGAATGCCGCTTCGTGCCGCCCGACGCGGTCCACGGCGAGAGCCTGGATTACGTGCTGCCGGCCGGACCTGATGCGGCGCGGTGGCGGCGCCTGCTCAACGATTGCCAGGTCATCCTGCACCAGTACAGCCGCCAGGCCGGCGCCGGTCATCCCGGCGGCCTGTGGTTCTGGGGCGCGGGCAGCCTGCCGCCGCGCGGCTCGATCGGCCCGCGCGTCGCGCGCCTGTTCGGCAGCGATCCGCTGTGGCCGGCGCTGGCCGACTGGCTGGACCTGGAGCATGCGTTGACCGTCGATGTCGCCGCGGCCCCGGACGCCAGCCTGATCGAATGGCGGCCGGATGCAGCGCTGGACCAGGCCGGGAATCTCCTTGCGCTTGACCGCTGGCTGAAGCCGTTGTGGCAGCGGCTGCGCCTGGGTCGCCTGGACGCGCTGGAGATCGCCGGCGACCGGCGCGCCTGGCGGCTGGGTTCGGCCGCTGCCTGGCGCCTGTGGCGGCGCTCGCCGACGCTTTCGGCATGATCCGTAGCGTGCGCATCCGGCGGCGGGAGGCGCCGCCGACGCCGATGACCGGCGTCCACCCGGTGCTGGCGCGGGTCCTGGCCGGGCGCGGCCAGCGCCAGGCCCCGGACTACTCGCTCAAGGGCCTGTTGCCGCCGAGCCTGAGCGGGCTGCCGCGGGCGGCCGACATCCTGGCCGAGGCCATACGCACCGGCCAGCGCATTCTGGTGGTCGGCGACTTCGACGCCGACGGCGCCACCGGTACCGCGCTGGCGGTGCGCGCGCTGACCAGCCTGGGAGCGCGGGAGGTGGCCTGGAAAGTCCCCGACCGCTTCCGCCACGGCTACGGTCTGAGTTCGGCCCTGGTCGAAGAAATCGACTCGCCCGCTCCCCACGTGCTGGTCACGGTGGACCAGGGGGTGAGTTCAATTGCCGGTGTCGCGGCCGCGCAGGCCAAGGGCATGCAGGTCATCGTCACCGATCACCACCTGCCGGGCCCGCAGCTGCCGCCCGCCGAAGCCATCGTCAATCCCAACCTGGCCGACGAGGCGTTCGGTTCGACCGCGCTGGCCGGGGTCGGCGTGATGTTCTACACCGCCATGGCGGTGCGCGCGCGGCTGCGCGAACTGGGCTGGTTCGACCGCCGGCCACTGCCGCGCCTGGACGGACTGCTGGACCTGGTGGCGCTGGGCACGGTGGCCGACCTGGTGCCGCTGGATCAGAACAATCGTCGCCTGGTCTACCAGGGCCTGGCGCGGATGCGGGCCGGGCAGTGCAGCCACGGCGTGCGCGCGCTGCTGGAGGTTGCCGGGCGCAACCTGCGCCACGTCCAGGCGAGCGATCTTGGTTTCGCCGCCGGGCCGCGCCTGAACGCCGCCGGCCGGCTGGAGGACATGGGCATCGGCATCCGCTGCCTGCTGGCCGACTCGGAGCGCGCGGCGCGCGCCCTGGCCGGCGAGCTGGATGCGCTCAACGACCAGCGCCAGGCGCTCCAGGCCGACATGCTCAAGGCGGCCGAGGCCCAGGCCGACGAGCTGGCCGGGCGCATCGACGGCGCAGCCCAGGGCCTGTGCGTGTTCGATCCGGAATGGCACCAGGGCGTGGTCGGCCTGGTTGCCGGCCGCCTGATGGAGCGCCTCCAGCGCCCGGTCCTGGCGTTTGCGCCGGCCGAGCCCGGCAGCAGCGAGCTGAAAGGCTCGGGCCGCTCGCCAGCCGGGCTGCACATGCGCGATCTGCTGGTCGAGATCGACACCCGTCAGCCGGGCCTGATGGGGCGCTTCGGCGGCCACGCCCGCGCCGCCGGGCTGAGCCTGGAGCGCGACCGGCTGGCTGCTTTCAAACGCAGCTTTGATGAGTGCCTGGCCCGGCACGAGTTCGCCGACGAGATTGTCCTGAGCGACGGCGAACTGGGCGGTGACGAGCTGACCGCGGCAACGGCCGCTGCGCTGGAGCAGGGCGGCCCCTGGGGCCAGGGCTGGCCCGAGCCGCTGTTCGACGGCCGCTTCCGGGTGCTGGAACGGCGCATCGTCGGACAGGTGCATTTGAAAATGCGGCTGCAGCCCGAAGGCGGCGGCGAAGCCGTCGAGGCTATCGCGTTTCGGGCCGCCGGCCGACTCGACGGTGACCTGCCCGAACTGGTGCATCTGACCTATCGCCTGGAGCTCAACCGCTGGCGCGGCCGCGTCAGTCCGCAGCTCAACATCCAGCACCGTGTCGCGCTGCTGCAGCGCACCTGAATGAGCGGACCGCGCGACTCAGTCTGCGCGTGAGTTCCATAGCGGCAGCGGCGTGGCGAACGGGAGCGACGTCTGCGCCAGCGCAGTGGCTGTGGATGTAACCTGACTTTCCCTAACCGACTACGCGGCCTGCTTTTTTCGGGTTTTTCCGATGACGTCTCCGGAGCGGATGAACTGGCGGACCTGCGGATAGACCTGGGTGCGCCAGCGGCGTCCGCTGAAGATGCCGTAGTGGCCGGCTTTGGGGACCTCGTAGTGATGGCGCGCGGAATCCGGCAGACCGGTGCACAGGTCGTGCGCCGCCCGGGTCTGGCCGAGGCCGGAGATGTCGTCGTATTCACCCTCGATGGTCAGCAGACGAGTGTCGCTAATGGCACTCGGGTCGACGCGCTCACCGTCGATGAACCATTCCCCGCGCGGCAGCAGGTAGTCCTTGAACACGGTTCGGACGGTGTCGAGGTAGTACTCGCCGGGCATGTCGAGCACGGCGTTGTATTCGTCGTAGAAGCGCCGGTGCGCTTCGGCGTCTTCCTGGTCGCCGGCGATCAGCTGCTTGTAAAAATCCCAGTGGGAGCTGACGTGGCGCCGCGGATTCATGGCCATGAACCCGGCATGCTGCATGAAACCCGGATAAACGCGCCTGCCGGCACCGGGATAGTTGATCGGAACCGGATGGACCAGGTTGGCGCTGAACCAGCGCATCGAACGGGTGTTGGCCAGATCGTTGACGCCGGTCTCGCTGACCCGGGCGTCGACCGGTCCGCCCATCAAGGTCATGCTGGCCGGCGTTTCTTCGCCGCGCGCCGCCATCAGCGAGATCGCGGCCAGCACCGGCACCACCGGCTGGCAGACCGCCATCACGTGCAGGTT
>JBMCIV010000112.1:0-5469 GCA_048616735.1 Wenzhouxiangella sp.
CTACGAGTTGGCGGTCGGGGTCTGCGATGCCGACGGCCGGACGACGCCGGCCGAGCGCGCTTTCCTCGATCGCCTCAAGACCCTGTTGGCGCTGCCGGGCGGCGAGGCCAGCGAGATCGAGCACGAAGCCGAGCTAGTCGTCGCCATGGCCGAAGCGGCCGCTCCCGCTACGGCTGCAACTCCGGCAGCCCCATCCCCGCTTGCAGCGCCCGATGAGTCCGCCCTGGATCAGCGTATCCTGCGCTATTCCATCCTCAACGGCGCGCTTGAGGTGCTGCCGCAGTCCTGGGCCTCGATGGCCATCATCCCGCTGCAGATCCGCCTGGTCTACAGCATCGGCCAGGACTACGGCGTGGCCCTGGATCGCGGGCACATCAAGGAATTCCTCGCCACCCTGGGGGTGGGCATGACCTCGCAGTACGTCGAGCAGATCGGACGCAAGCTGGTTGGCGGCCTGCTGGGCAAGATGGCCGGGCGCGGCGTCGGCCGGCTGGGACGAACCGCCACCGGCGCAGCGTTTTCATTCGCCACCACCTATGCCCTGGGTCACGTGGCCCGGCGCTACTACGCCGGCGGCCGGCAGATGAGCACCCAGCTGCTCAAGCAGACGTTTGACGAGCAGTTCGGCTCCGCCAAAGAGCTTCAGGCCCGCTACGCGCCGCAGATCTCGCAGCGCGCGCAGACCCTGGACATGAGCGAGGTGCTGTCCATGACCCGCGGTAGCGCACAGCCCTGAACGGGGGTCACGGCTCAAGCGCCCCGACGACGGTCTTTTTTGTCTTCGTCAGGCTCGCCGGGTTTCGTCTCCGATTGATCTTCTGAAGGTTCTTCTGAGGGTTCTTCTGAGGGTTCTTCCGGCGTTTCCGAACCATTCGGATTCTTGGGCGTCGGCTCTTCGGCCTCGGCAGACTCGGACTGCTCTGAATCGTTCTCGTCGTCCTTTTTCAGCGCCTTACCCGGCTGATCGCCGCTGCCGGAATCGGATTCAGACATCCGTGCGGGCTCGGATTCGTCCTTCTGGGCCGGGTCGGATGCCGTCGCCGCGGCCCGCTCGGTTTCATCAACCGCTCTGGGCGAACCGATCCGCTTGAGGCGAACCTCTTCGTCGGTCACTTGCGGCATCCGGTCGCGCACGACCTCGGGTTCGACCAGCTTTTCGGCCCCTTCACTCAAGTGATCGAACACCGCCTTGTAGCTGTCGGTCAAGCGGTTGATCAGCTCGGCGGTCTGGACGAAGTGCTCGTTGACCTCTTCGCGAAACTGGGCGTTTTCACGCTTGAGAGAGGCCACCGATTCCCCCGAGCCTCCGCGCCGCTTCAGCCAGATGGCAACGGCCGTGCCGCCGATCAGCAATCCGATGATGACACCGGTAATTCCCGCCCACATGCGTGTATTCCTTGTCGCTTTCAGTCAGATTTCATCATAACAGGGCCTTGCCGTAGCCGACGTTAAAGGGCCGCTAATCGTCTTCAGACCAGCGTTCGCGCCAGCGCAGCTGATACAGATCAAGCCGCCGGTCGGCCAGGTTGCGCACCGAGCCGTGCGAGCGAATCTCGCGCAGGTTGTCCAGGTCCAGGTCGGCAATCAGCATGGTTTCGGTATTGGCGGTCGCCTCGTGGGCGATGGCGTCGTGCGGAAAGGCAAAATCCGAGGGCGTGAATACGGCGGCCTGCGAATACTGCATGTCCATGTTTTCCACCCGCGGCAGGTTGCCGACCGAGCCGGTGATGACCACGTAGCACTCGTTTTCTATCGCCCGGGCCTGGGCGCAGCGGCGCACCCGCAGGTAGGCGTTCTTGGTATCGGTCCAGTAGGGCACAAACAGGATGTGGATACCCTCCTCTGCCAGCAGTCGCGGCAGCTCGGGAAATTCCACGTCGTAGCAGATCAGGATGCCGACCTTGCCGAAATCGGTATCGAACACGGCCACTCGCTTGCCGCCGGTCAGGCCCCAGTAGCTCTTTTCGTCGGGGGTGACGTGGATCTTGTACTGGCGGTCCCAGGTGCCGTCGCGCCTGAGCAGGTAGCAGACGTTGCGCAGCTCCTCGCCGTCGTACTCGGGCATGGAGCCGGCGACGATGTTGATGTTGTAGGAGACCGCGAAGCGCAGCATCTGATCGCGGATCTGCTCGGTATAGCCGGCCAGCTGGCGCACCGCCTCGGCCGGCCCCTGGTCGTTCCACGGCGCCATCATCGGGCCGTTGAAGAACTCCGGGAACAGGACCACGTCGGCCTGGTAGCCCGAAACCGCGTCGACGAAATACTCGATCTGGGCATACAGGTCATCGAGCGAGGCGGTCGGGCGCATCTGCCACTGCACCGCCCCGATGCGCACGTCCGACGGCCGTCCGCCGATGGCACCGGGCGTGTCTTCCTCGTAGTACACGTTGACCCACTCCAGCAGCACCGCGTGGCCGGCCGAGGCCTGATCATCGGGCAGGTAGCCGCGCACGATCTTGCGCACCTGGAAGTCGTTGGCCAGCTGAAAGGTGAGGATGGGGTCGGTCAGCTCGCGCGAGCGCACCTTGGCCACGTATTGCCGAGCACTCAGTTCGCTCTTGTGCTGACGGTAGCCGGGGATGCGTCCTCCGACAACGATGCCGCGCAGATTCAGGTTCTCGCAAAGCTCCTTGCGCGCGTCGTAAAGCCGCCGACCCAGGCGCAGGTCGCGGTAATCGGGGTCAACGAACACGTCGACGCCGTAAAGCACATCGCCCTTGGGGTCGTGGGTGGTCAGATAGCCGTTGCCGACGATGTCCCAGTACTTGTGATCGTGGCCCCAGCGGCTGTACTTGACGATCATGGAAATCGCGGCCGCAGCCACCCGCCCGTTGTCCTCGATGCAAAGCTGGCCTTCGGGAAAACGCTGAATCTGGGATTCGAACTGGGCCTTGGTCCAGGCCCCTTCCAGCCCGCCCGGATAGACCTTGTCCATGATCGCGGCGATGTCGTCGTAGTCCTCCGGTCGGGTCTGGCGCAGGATCAGACGGTGCTGTTCGGAAGAAAAATCGGCGGTTTCGGTCATCGGATCACGTTTTGCGGTTAGCAGGCCGCCGAGGATACCGCAGGCCTTGTTCGCCGGCTGCCCCGAACGCAAAGATCGACCCGTATAATCGGGCCCATGCCTGCCTCCGTTCCCGGCCCGGAAACCCCGGTCTACTCGCCTTCCGAAATCAACCGCGAGGTCCGCACCCACTTGGAGGCCGGCTTTGCGCGCCTGTGGCTGCGTGGTGAGATCTCCAATCTGGCTCGGCCCGCCTCCGGTCACCTGTATTTCAGCCTCAAAGACGCCAGGGCCCAAATCCGCTGCGCGCTGTTTCGCGGCAACGCGGCGGGCGGGCTGGGATTTCGCCCGGCCAACGGCGATCAGGTGCTGGTACGCGGACGCCTGAGCCTGTACGAGCCGCGCGGCGACTACCAGCTCATCGCCGACGGCCTGCTGGCCGCCGGCGCCGGCGCCCTGCAGCAGGCCTTCGAGGCGCTGAAGAAAAAGCTGGAAAGCGAAGGCCTGTTCGCCCCCGAACGCAAACAGGCCTTGCCCGCCTGGCCGCGCCGCATCGCGGTGGTAACCAGCCCGTCGGGCGCGGCCGTGCGCGACATTCTCGACGTGCTGACCCGGCGCTGGCCGCTGGCGCGGGTGCGCGTCTACGCCAGCCCCGTCCAGGGCGATGCGGCGGCGCCCGGGCTGCGGCGTGCGCTGCTGGCCGCCGATCGCGACGGCTTTGCCGACGTGATCGTGCTGGCCCGCGGCGGCGGTTCGATCGAGGACCTGTGGGCTTTCAACGACGAGGCGCTGGCGCGCGCCATCGCCGGGCTGGAGACGCCAATCATCAGCGGCGTCGGCCACGAAACGGACTTCACCATCGCCGATTTTGTCGCCGATGTCCGCGCACCCACGCCAACGGCGGCGGCGGTCGCGGCGACGCCGGACGGTGTCGAGCTGAGCGCTCGGGTCCGATCGCTGTCCAAACGCGTGGTGGCGGCCGTTGATCGGCGAATCGACCGATTGGCTCAGGGCCTAGACCATCTCGATCGACGACGCGCCGGACGCCATCCCCGACGCCGGCTGGAGGAACTGGTCCGGCGCCATCAGCAAGCCCGGCTCCAGCTTGAGCGCGCCGGCCAGCGGATCATCGCTTCTTGCCGGCAGCAGCTGGCCGCGGTCGATCATCGGCTGGCCACTGCGGCGCCGGCGCGCAGCATCGAGCGCCTGGAGCAACATCGCGAGGGGCTGGATGGGCGACTGCAGCGCGCCATGCAGCTGCGGCTGGAGCGCAGCCACGCCCGCCTGGGCGCGGCCGCACGCGCGCTCAACTCGGCCAGCCCGCTGAACATCCTTGAGCGCGGCTACGCCGTGGTCCGCGCTGACGACGGCACCGCGCTCAGCCGACCCGAGCAGTTTCAGCCCGGTCAGGAAGTCGGCCTGCTGTTCCGCGATTTCGAGGTCCGCGCGCGCGTGCTGGGCAAGCCGGAGCGGCTTTAAAAGCGCTACAGCAGGCCGATCTCGTGCAGGCGCTCGACCAGGTAGCCGTGGGCGCTGATCGGCTGGGGATAGCGGTCGGGGTTGGCGGCGCTGATGCACTGCGGCAGCGTCTCGATGACGAAGTCCGGGTTGGGGTGGAGAAAAAACGGGATCGAGTAGCGCGACTGGCGCCCCGCCGCGCCCGGGGGGTTGACCACCTGGTGGGTGGTCGAGGGATAGACGTGGTTGGTCAGGCGCTGCAGCATGTCGCCGACGTTGACCACGATGCTGCCGGGCAGGGTCGTGACCGGCACCCACGCACCCTCACGGGTCAGGATCTCCAGACCCTGTTCTTTCGAACCGATCAGCAGCGTGATCAGGTTGATGTCCTCGTGGCGCGCCGCCCGCACCGCGCCTTCCGGTGCGTGCTCGATGGGCGGGTAGTGGATGGCGCGCAGCACCGAATTGCCGCGATCGACCTTGTCGGCAAACCAGTCGCGCTCCAGGCCTAGGTCCAGCGCGGTCGCCTGGAGCAGGCGCACGCCGAGCTCGTCCAGCGCCTGGTACAGCGCCAGCGCGGCCGACCGGAAACCGTCCGGCGCTTGCGGCCAGAGATTGGGCAACAGAATATCGGGATGCGGATTGTCGCTGGAAAGCTCGCGACCCACGTGCCAGAACTCCTTGAGATCGGGCACGGTGTGATCGCGCGCCTGCTCCACGCCAAAGCCCGTATAACCGCGCGCCCCGCCCTTGCCGGGCAGTCGCAAGCCCTGCTTGGCGTGCTCGGGCAGGGCAAAAAAGGCCCGAAACGCGGCGTATGCCGACTCGATCACCTCATCGTCAATGCCGTGGTCGCGCACGGCGACGAAGCCAAACTCGCGCCAACCCTGGCCAAGGCGGTCGGTAAACTCGCCGCGACGGCCGTCAAAATCGGTCATGGACAGCACCGGAATACCGGACATCTCGCTCATGGGGTCACCGCTCCGGAAACGACATCAGCCAACTCC
>JBMCIV010000113.1:0-5426 GCA_048616735.1 Wenzhouxiangella sp.
GGGGAACGTCGGCAGCATCGTTCACCCCTAAATCTCCATCAGTTCCTTTTCCTTGATGCCAACCAGTTCATCGACCTCGGCGACGTAGCGATCCGTGAGCTGCTGAATCATGGTCTCGCCACGACGGACATCGTCTTCGGTCAGCTCTTTTTCCTTCTGGAATTCCTTGAGCTGGTGGTTGGCATCCCTGCGGATATTGCGGATCGCGACCTTGGCCTGCTCGCCTTCGTGATGGACCACCTTGACCAGGTCGGCGCGGCGTTCCTCGGTCAAGGCCGGCAGGGGGACGCGGATGTTGACCCCGGCGGTGGTTGGATTGAGTCCCAGATCCGAGGTCATGATGGCCTTTTCGATCTTGCCGACCATGGACTTGTCGAAGGGCACCACGCTCAGGGTGCGGGCGTCTTCGGCGTTGATGTTGGCGGCCTGGTTGAGCGGCACCTCGGAGCCGTAGTAGTCGACGGTGACGTGTTCAAGCAGGCTGGGATGAGCCCGTCCGGTCCGGATCTTGGCCAGCTCGGTTTTCAGCACCGCGACGCTTTTGGCCATGCGCGAGTCGGCCTCGCCGTTGATCTCTTTGAGCATGATCTACCTCTTGATTCCCTGCATGATTGCGACCAGTCAATCCGCATTGTAATGCCCCGCGGCCACGGTGGCCGGGCGATCGGTTCAGCCGACCAGCGTGCCGACGTTTTCGCCGGTAATCAGGCGCTGCAGTTCGCCGGGCTGGTTGAGGTTGATGATCCGAATCGGCATGGACTGGTCGCGGCACAGCACGATCGCGTTGGTGTCCATGACCTGAAGCTTGCGCTCGATGACTTCGTCGTAGCTGACGTGATCGTACTTGCGCGCCTCGGGGTCGGTCATCGGGTCGGCCGTGTAGATGCCGTCGACTTTGGTCGCCTTGATCATCAGATCGGCGCCGATCTCGATGGCGCGCAGGCTGGCTGCGGTGTCGGTGGTAAAAAACGGGTTACCGGTGCCGGCCGCGAAGATCACCGCGCGCTTTTTTTGCAGGTGCCGGATGGCGCGTCGGCGGATGTAGTCTTCGCACACTTCCCGCACCGAGATCGCCGACATGACCCGCGTGGTCACCCCGGCGCGCTCGAGCGCATCCTGCAGGGCCAGCGCGTTCATGACCGTGGCCAGCATGCCCATGTGGTCGCCGGTCACCCGGTCGATGCCGGAGGCCGACAGGCCCTTGCCGCGGAAAATATTGCCGCCGCCGACGACCACGCCGATCTCGACCCCGGCCTCGATGACCGCGGCCACCTCGGCCGCGATCCGCGAGCTGATCTTGGGGTCGATGCCGTAGTCCTGCTCGCCGAGCAGGGCTTCGCCGCTGAGCTTGAGCAGCACGCGGCGAATCTGCTGGGGCGCGCCGGTCACGGCCTGTTCATCGCTGCCGGACATGCCTGGCGCGGCCGCAATCAGCTGCCGCGGGCCTGCTGCATGACTTCGGCGGCGAAGTCGCTTTCTTCCTTCTCGATGCCCTCGCCGACTTCCAGCCGGACAAACTCCAGCACCTCGACGCCCTTGTCCTTGACCAGCTTGCCGACGGTGACGTCACCGTCCTTGACGAAAGGCTGCCCGGTCAAGGTGATTTCGGCGAGGTGCTTGTTCAGCCGTCCCGAGACCATTTTCTCGACGATTTCCGGGGGCTTGCCGCTTTCTGCAGCCTGGGCGATCAGGATGTCTTTTTCCTTGGCCACCGCCTCGGCGGGGACATCGGCGACGTCGCGATAGGCCGGATTGAGGGCGGCCACGTGCATGGCGATGTCGCGCGCCAGCTCGACGTCGTCGCCGGTCATGGCCACCAGCACGCCGATACGGCCGCCGTGGATGTAGCTGCCGACGACGCCGTTGGCCGCCTTGAGGTGCGCCAGTCGCCGCAGCTGGATGTTTTCACCCAGCTTGGCTACCAGCTGCTGGCGCGAGTCTTCCACGCTCTGACCGCTGGCCGTGGTCGCCTGGCTGAGCGCGTCGATGCTCTCAACGCCCAGGGCGAGCTCGGCGACTTCTTCGGCGAATGCCCGGAAGTTGGCGTCCTTGGCCACGAAATCGGTTTCGCAGTTGATTTCGACCAGGACCGAATGGCGCTCGTCGCCGGCCTGAATGACGCTGCCCTCGGCTGCCACCCGGCCCGACTTCTTGTCGGCCTTGGCCAGCCCGGATTTGCGCAACTGCTCGATCGCGGCGTCCATGTCGCCGTTTGTCTCGACCAGCGCTTTCTTGCATTCCATCATCCCGGCGCCGGTGCGCTCGCGGAGTTCTTTGACCTGTGCTGCTGTGATGCTCATGTTGGGTGTCCTTGAAAAATCAGGTGGCTTCAGGCGTCTGCGTCCTTGTCGGCGGCCGCTTGCGTCACCGTTTTTTTCTTGGCGGCCTTTTTCTTGGTGGCCTTTTTGGCGGCGGCCTTTTTCGGTTCGGCGGCTTCTTGCGCGGTTGCCTCGGCTTCCGCTTCGCTGGTGATCGGCGCGGTTTGGGCCGGTTCGGCTTGCGCAGCCGGTGCCGACGCCGCGGGTTCAGCCGCCGCTTCGGCGGCTTCAGCCGGCGCCTCGGTCGGCGCTTCGGGCGCCGGTTCGGCGGGCTTGGCCGCGGTTTTCTTGCGCGCCGTCTTCTTCGCTACGCGGGCGCCGGTCTTGGCCGCTGGCTTGTCGTCGCTGGCCGACTCGACCGGGTTGCCCTCGGCGTCGAGTTCCACGAATTCATCAGCATCGCCGGCGCTGGTGGGCGCCGAGGCCCGTCCCTCGAGGATGGCGTCGGCGGCCAGCTGGGTGTAGAGGCGAATGGCGCGGATGGCGTCGTCGTTGCCGGGGATGACGTAGTCGATGCCCTCCGGCGAGTGGTTGGTGTCGACCACCGCCACCACCGGTATCTTGAGTTTGCGCGCCTCGGCGATGGCAATGGATTCGTGGCCAACGTCGATCACGAACATGGCGTCGGGCAGGCCGTTCATGTCCTTGATGCCGCCCAGGCTGCGCTCGAGCTTGTCGCGCTCACGGGTCAGCTGCAGCACTTCCTTTTTTACCAGGCGCTCGAAGCTGCCGTCGGACTCCATCTGCTCGAGCTCCTTGAGCCGATTGATCGACTGGCGCACGGTGCGGAAATTGGTCAGCATGCCGCCCAGCCAGCGGTGCGACACGTAGGGGCTGTTGCTGCGCTGGGCTTCTTCGGCGATGGCCTGGCCGGCGGCGCGCTTGGTGCCGACGAACATGATGGTGCCGCGGCGGCTGGCTAGTCGGCTTAAGAAATCCAGTGATTCCTTGAGCAGCGGCAGGGATTCTTCCAGGTTGATGATGTGGATCTTGCCCCGGGCGCCGAAGATGAACGGCTCCATCTTGGGGTTCCAGTAGCGGGTCTGGTGACCGAAGTGCACGCCGGCTTCGAGCATCTGGCGCATGGTAACGTTGGGCATTGCAGGTTCCTTATCTTGCGGGTGGACGCAGGCGCAGGGCGGGCGGGGCCGCTGAAGTCGGTTGAGCGCACTTTGTCCGGGGTTTGGGCCTCCGCTGACCCCTTGCGCGCGAACCTTGGCGCCGGATGCAAGCTCCGGGTGTTCCGGAACCGATTCCGACGCGGGCAACCCCGCACGCAGGTATTGATCAGCGTGTGTTTTTTTGACCGTCGCACTCCCACGAGTTCGACAAATCCCATCAATTGTAGCCCCGTGCTGCAGGCTCGCGCAACAAGATTCGCGCGTTTTCACGGGAAAAGCGCGGCTTGCGCGGCCCGCAGCGGGCCGGGCGCCTTACAATGGGCGTATGAAAGAAATGATCAGCGGCTACCAGTTCATCGCCCTAAGCGATCTTGAACGCATGCGCGAGCAGCTGTTGCAGTGGGCCGGAGAGCTGGCGCTATCGGGCACGGTGCTGATCGCGCCGGAAGGGATCAACCTGTCGCTGGGCGGCCGCCCGGTCGATTTGGAGGAGTGGCTGGCCCGGCTCGCCAGCGGCTACGGCATCACCGGACTGATCGTGCACCGCCAGCCGGTTGCAGCGGTGCCTTTCCTGCGCCTGAAGGTGCGCATTCGCGCCGAAATCATCGCCTTCGACCCAGCGCTGGATCCGGGTCTTGAAGCCACCGGTGAGGCCCTGGAGCCCGAGGCCTGGCATCGCTTGCTGGAGCAGGCCGACGTTCAGCTGGTCGATACCCGCAACGACTACGAGTTCCGGATCGGCAGTTTTCGCGGGGCCGACAATCCGGGTATCGATCGCTTTACCGAATTTGCTGACTGGGCGCGGGAACATCTGGATCCCGAGCGACCCGTGGCCATGTTCTGCACCGGCGGGGTCCGCTGCGAAAAAGCCAGCGCCAGGCTGCTGGCGGACGGTTTTTCCCGGGTCTATCACCTGCGGGGCGGCATCCTGGCCTACCTGCAGCGCTATGCCGGCCAGCCGTCGCTGTGGCAGGGCGAGTGCTTCGTGTTCGACGATCGGGTCAGCCTGGATCAGGATTTGCGGCCCAGCGCGCGTCCGGTTTGCGCCGGTTGCCGGCATCCGCACGATGGCTTGCCGGCTAACGGCATGCCGCCGGTCAACCCGGGCGGCGACTGCCGGCTGTGCGCGCGCCATTTCAAGCCGGGGCAGCTGGCCGGTATTCGCGAGCGCGTGCGCCAGATTGCGCTCGCTCGCGCGCGCGGAACGTCCCATCTCGGACCGCAAACCGGCGTCGATGAAAAACATCAGGTCTCGGAGGCATGAGCGCGGCCGGCGAGGACGTCTTGCCGACTACACCGCCGGAGTGGCTGCCGGCCAGCCTGCTCGGCACCTGGGAATTCCTGGCCGCCTATCCGCCCGCACTGGCGCTGGTCGTGCTGGTGGTCGGCCTGGCCCTGGCCATCGTCGGCCGGCTGATCGTTCTGCAGTGGGGCGGCAAGCTGACCTCGGGGGTGGATCACGGCCTGGGTACCCGGCTGCTGCGCGTGGTCGCCAACGTCGCCGCCCTCATCGTGGCCTACATCGCCGCAGTGCTGGCGATTCAGGTTGTCGGCCTGAGCGACCGAATCGAGGAAATCCTGATCAACATCCTGCTCAGCCTGCTCATCCTCAGGCTGATCAAGTCAGGCATGCGCGCCGGCGACATCGGCCTGGAGATTCTCTCTCGCATCCGCGACCGGTTCGATATCATCGAGGCGCGCACGCTGCCATTGTTCGAGCTGATGCTGACCCTCATCGTCATCGGCACGGCCGCCTATGCGCTGCTGTTGGTCTGGGAGATCGACCCCACCGCCTGGCTGGCCTCGGCCGGCGTGATCGGGATTGCCGTCGGTTTTGCCGCCCGCGATACCCTGGCCAACCTGTTTGCCGGTTTTTTCATCATCGCCGATTCGCCCTACAAGCTCGGCGACTACATCGTCCTCGACGGCGGCGAGCGTGGCGAGGTGACCAAGGTCGGCATCCGCTCGACTCGGCTCATGACCCGCG
>JBMCIV010000114.1:0-5368 GCA_048616735.1 Wenzhouxiangella sp.
GCCGCTATCGTTCCTTGGCGTCGCAACCACAACCGTGCTGCCATTTTCTAGCGCGCCGTCAAAAACCAGCTTCTCATCGTCTGTAAGAGATCTCGGCGTAGCGCGGGCTTGAAAACTCTGGCTTGTACGATCCCACTGAATAAGTCGATAGTACTTCCTCGTCTCACGCGTGGATCTGTTCGAAACAAAGACCGTGCCTTCCTGAGATGCATTGAGGGCGACATCCGCGAAACTGGAAGTCGAGCTGCAGTGATCGCATAACACCCAAATCCCTTCAGCATGACCTTGCATCGGCAGAAAAAGAACCCAGGCCAAAGCCAAACCGCGAAAAAATTTTTTCATACGCTTTGTTCTTTGCGGTTTATCGAAACGCTTCCCTTGAGTGGAAGCCGAATCAACTCTGGCATAAGCCCCATCACGCTTTCATCGGAAATCATTGCTTGGCGATGTAGGAAAAAGCCGATCATGTCTTTAAGATTTTTACGCCGCTCATCAACCGGTGTTCTGCAGCCCCTGGGCGATGCCGTGGACGCTGGTGATCAGGGCCTGCTCCAGCGCCGGGTCTTCGCAATTGCCGGCCCGCCAGCGCGCCAGCAGATCGACCTGGGCAAAGCTCATCGGGTCGATGTAGGGGTTGCGCAGCAGGATGGAGCGCTTGAGGGTGGGGTCGCGCTCGAGCAGGGAGTCCTGCTCGCGGATGGTGCAGATCATGGCCTCGGTGCGATCGAACTCGGACTCGATGGTCGGGAAGTAGCGCTCGCCGAGCTCGCCGGCCAGGCCGGCGTAGTGCCTGGAGATATCCATGTCGGACTTGGCCATCGCCATCTCGGCGTCCTGCAGCAGGTTGGCAAAAAACAGCCAGCGCCGGTTGAGCTCGCGCAGGGCGTCCAGGCCGACTTCATCAATGACGCGCTCAAGACCGCTGCCCAGGCCGTACCAGCCCGGCAGGCTGTGCCGGCTCTGGCCCCAGGCAAACACCCAGGGGATGGCGCGCAGGCCATCGATGCCGGTCTTTTTCTGGCGCGATGCCGGCCGCGAACCGATGCGCATGCGCTCGATGACATCGATCGGCGTCGCGCTGCGAAAGTAGTCGGAAAAATCCTCACGGCCGTAGACCAGCTCGCGATAGGCGCTGCGGGCCAATTCGGCCAAACGCGACATGATCTGTCGGTCGGCCACGCGCTCGGGCTGGCAATCCAGACCCAGCGTGGCCTGAATCACCGCGCCGGTGGTTTGCTCCAGGTTGCGCGTGGCGATCGCGCGCAGCGCGTACTTGCGGTGGATGACCTCACCCTGCTCGGTCATGCGCAGGCGCGCGGCGACCGAGCCGGGCGGGGCGGCCAGCACCGCGCTGTGGGTCTTGCCGCCGCCGCGGCCGATGGTGCCGCCGCGGCCGTGGAAGAACACCAGCCGGATGCCGGCGGCCGCAAACAGCGCGGTCAGGCGCAGCTGGGCATCCTGCAGCGACCAGCGCGAGGCGACCATGCCGCCGTCCTTGTTGCTGTCGGAATAGCCCAGCATGATCATCTGGCGGTTCGCGCGCAGGGCCAGCAGTTCGCGCCAGCCGTCGATGTCGAGCAGCCCGGCCATGACCCGCTCGGCGGCCTGCAGATCTCCGACGGTCTCGAACAGCGGCACCAGGTCGAGCCGGCCGTCGGCGATGCCAACCGCGCGCGCCATCAGCCAGGCGGCCAGAACGTCGTCGGCGTTGCGGCTCATGCTCACGATCAGCGTGCCCACCGACCGGCTGCCGAAGCGGTAGTGCGCGGTGGCGGCCGACTCCAGCAGGCGAAAGACCGGGTGGTCGTCGCGCTTTGCCGCGTGGCCCTGCTGCAGGCGCTCGAGCAGCACGCCGGTGCGTTCTGCGGCCGGGCGCTCGGGCCAGTCGGGATCGTCGAGCTGGCGCGCGACGGCCTCGTGCAGATCCCCCGAATCGATGCGCAGATCCAGCGCGGCCAGATGAAAGCGGAAAATGTCGGCGCGCCGGCGCAGGCGCTGGACCGGGAACAGGCCGGCCCGGCGGCCGCCGTGGTGTTTGAGGCTTTCGATGATCCGATCGAGATCGTCGAGGAACTCCTCGGCGCGCTCGTAGCCAGCCCGGTGCTCGTCCAGGGTGCCGCGCAGCCGGGCGTCGATGAAGCACAGCAGAACGCGGTAGGGCATATCGGCGTGACGGGCCGGCACCAGTTTGTCGACCTCCGGCAGCAGGCGCTGATACTCAGCGATGCGAGTCTTGACCGCGTCGCTGACCCCCGCCCTGCCCTCGGTGTGGCTGAGCAGGCGGTTGAGCCGGCCGACCTCGCGCCGGTAGTTGGCGATGACCTGGCGGCGCTGCTCGGCCAGGGTATCGAGCACGGTATCGGGCCCGACGTTGGGGTTGCCGTCCATGTCGCCGCCGACCCAGGAACCAAAGCGCAGCACGGTCGGCATGTCGCCGGGCCAGCAGTCCACGTCGAAAACGCTGATGGCGGCCTCAGCGATGGTTTCGTGGATCAGCGGCGCGATCCGGTAAAGCGTGTTGGCGAGGTAGAAATGGGCGTGCTCGGCCTCGTCGGCCACGGTCGGGCGGGTGTGCGACTGCTCGGCGGTCAGCCAGGCGATGGTCTGTTCCATGCGGACCCGGTCAATCAGGCGCTCGGCTTCGCCCGGCGGCAGGGTCGGGTCCATCCGCTGGACCAGGTAGCGCGCCATGCGCTGTTCTTTCTCCAGGATGGAGCGGCGCGTGGCCTCGGTGGGATGGGCGGTGAAGACCGGCTCGATCAGGAGTTCATCAAGCAGGTTCCGGATCTCGTCCCAGCCGCGGCCGGCGGCCTTGAGGCGGGCAAACACGTCGAGCAGGCTGTCGGGCTGCGGTCCGGTCGCGCTTTTCTGGTACTCGCGCCGGCGGCGGATGCGGTGGACCTGCTCGGCCAGGTTGACCATCCGGAACCAGGCGGCGAAGCCGCGCACGAAATCGCTGGCCTCGGCGCTGTCGTCGAAGCGGCACAGCGACTGCAGGGATTCGCCCGTGGCCTGGCCGCTGCGCCGGTCGATGGCTGCTGAACGGGCCGCCTCCACGCGCTGGAACAAGGCCTGGCCGCACTGCTCGCGCAACAGCTCACCGATCAGGCCGCCGAGCAGGCTGACGTCCTCGCGCAGGGCCTCGTGACGGGCGGGAAAATCAATCTGGTCGCGTTTCATCCGGCAGGCTCGATTTTGATCAATCAACGGGATCTTCATGGTAGCGCAGGAAACCGACGCTACAATCGAGGCGTTTCCGCACGGAGCCGAACACCATGCCAACTTCACCCCAGCTGTTCCGAATGATTGCCGCCGCGCTGCTGTGTGGGCTGCTGGCCAGCCCGATCCTGGCCCAGGCGCCGGACGACAACCCGGTGGTGCTGCGCTTTGCCGTGCTCGGCGACGCCGAGCCCAAGCCGGAGGCCGCGTTTCCCGGCGTCGAGGCGGCGGTGACCGACATCAACGTCCTGGCCACCCGCGGCCAGCTCGATTTTGTCGTCGGCGTGGGCGACATCGCCCACAAGGCCACCATGATCCAGTACGAAAACGTCACCCCGGTGCTGCAGGAGCTCAACCTGCCCTTCTACCCCATCATGGGCAACGAGGAACACCACGGCCCGGTCGAGCTGTTTCTGGAGTTCGCCAACCGCTGGAACCTCGGTCGGGCCGAGATCGAGGCAGCGCGCTACGTGCTTGAGACCGAGCCGGTCGCCCTGGTCCTGGCCTCGCCTGATTTCGAGCGCGACTTCGACGACGAGGGGATCGCCTGGATGATCGCCGAGATCCAGCGGCTGGCGCCGCAGCCGGTTTTTCTGGTGGTCCACGGCGCCCAGACCGGGGTCTATCCGGAAAACCCCGACAAGGGCGTGACCCACGCCGGGTTCGCCGAAGTGGTTGCCCAGCCCAACCTGGCCGCGGTGATCTCGGGCGATCTGCACATGGACATGGACCGGGTCGATCACTCCAAGCGCATCGACGGGGTCCACTATCTGCACATCCCCGCCCTGGAGCGCACCAAGATCCCCGACGAGACCCGCCACGTGCCGATGTTCCGGGTGGTCTCGGTCCACCAGGATGGGCAGGTCGAGGTCGCGACCTACGAGGTCGGCACGCTCTCCCCGCTGGAGCGTCACGACTATCGATTCACGCTGCCGCAGCGCTGATGGACCCGGCGGGCGGCCTGCCTTGAGCACCCGACCTGCAGCCGTGATCGTGCTGGTCGGCGTGCTTGCTTTTCTGGCCCAGGGAGTTGCCATGCCCGAGCAAACGCTTTTGATCGACGACTTTGCCGACCGCGACGGGCGCTCGGCCCTGGGCACCGAGTGGCGCGGGTTTACCGATCGGGTCATGGGCGGGCGCTCGGACATGGAGGTCGGCTATGTCGACGGGCCGGAAGGTCCCGCACTGCGCCTGCGCGGCCAGGTGCGGCTGGACAACAACGGCGGTTTCATCCAGGCCCGGCTGCCGTTGAGCGCCGACGGCGACTTCGCTGCCGACGACTTTGCCGGGGTCGCGATTCGCGCCCGCGGCGCGCCCGGTCCTTACTACCTGCACCTGCGCACCGGCGACACCCGGCGTCCGTGGCAGTACTACCGCGCCCCGATCGACGTCAGCGACCAGTGGCAGGATCAGGTCATCCCGTTTAGCGCCTTCGAGGCCCGCTCCATCCGCCGGCCGCTGGACCTCGGCGCTTTGCGTTCGCTGGCCGTGGTCGCCTACGGTGAGGCGTTCGAGGCCGATATCGAGGTCGCGCGCATCGAACTGGTGCGCTAGCAGGCCATGCGGTTCGTCCGGTAACGCGCAGCCGTCGTCCCGGCTTGGTCCTGGCCGATGGTCTCTCAGACCCCCAGCCGCTCAGCCAGAATCGCGACCCCGCGCCGGACCTGCTCCGGCTCTGCGGCCGTGAAGCACAGGCGCACGTGATTGGGATAGGGACCGAAAGTCGGGCCCGGTGCGACCAGCACGCCCTGCTCGGCCAGATCACTGAGCAATCCGGGCAGACCGCGCTCGTCGAAGGCCGAGGACACTTCCGGGAACAGGAAAGTGCTGCCCTGGGGTGCCGGCAGACCCAATGCTTCGGCGGCTTGGCGCCCGAGATCGCCATAGAGATTGCACGCCCGCGCTGCCCAGTCGCGCCCCGCCCCGTCCAGGGCCCTGAGCGCGGCCAGCTGCGAGGCGGTGCAGGCCGAGTAGTGCAGGTTGGTGGTGATGCGCTCGATCGCCTCGATCACCCCGTTCGGGCCGACCAGGTAGCCGCAGCGGTTGCCGGTCATCCCGTAGGCCTTGGAAAACGAGTGCGCGGCAACGGTGTGCTCGGGCGCCAAAGGTCGGGTCGGCGCGTGCTCACCGGCATAAACGTAGTCCTCGT
>JBMCIV010000115.1:0-5364 GCA_048616735.1 Wenzhouxiangella sp.
GAGCGCGAAGTCGAGGCGGCCGTTGCGCTGCTGAGGGCAGAAAGCGAAAATCTGGGCTATTTGATCGACGAACTGGTCTGACCGGCCTTTTTCAGCTGCTTGCTGATGTACATCGCCGCATCGGCGGCCTTGAACAGATCCCGCCCCGTCATGCCCCGTTGCCACTGCGCTACACCGGTGCTGGTCCGGAGCGCGGGCTTGACGCATTCGGCCCGGACCCGCTGTTCCAGCCTGGCGGCAATTTCTCGTCCAGCGGCCTCATCGGCGTCGGGGAGGATGACCACGAATTCATCACCGCCGTAGCGAAACAGCTGGTCGGTATCGCGCAGATGCTTTCTCAAGACCCGAGCGAACTGCCGCAGGCCTTCGTCTCCGACCAGATGGCCCTGGCAGTCGTTGAGTTCCTTGAAGCCGTCCAGATCGAGCACCATCATCGCCAGCGCGCCGTGTTCCTCCTTTCTCTCGGCGCGGGCGATCTCGTGGCCCAGCGCCTTGATCAGCGCGGCCCGGTTGCCGATGCCGGTCAAGTCATCGAGCATGGCCTGGCAGGACAGGCGCTGGAACCGAATGGCGTTTTGCAGCGGATGGATCAGGCACGCCAGTAAACGGTCGATGACGCGCTGCTGGCCGATTTCCGGCGGCACGGAAGAAAAGATTTCCAGCCACCCCAGCTCCTGCCCGCTGACGTGGAGCAGCAGGCGCTTGCAGTGCCCGCCCAGCTGGCCGAAGACGAATTCAGGCTGCGAATGCGCCGAATCGGCCCAGAGCGCCTCAAAGCGCACGCCGCGATGGGGGTAATCGGCCTGGAGACGGAGGCTGAAGGTTTCCAGCAGCACCGGCACCTCGAGCGAGGTCTGGAGCGCAATGAGGAAATCGAACAGTTCGGCCCGGTCCGGATCGTTGCCTATCAGCCCGGATGGCTCGAAACCGCGCGCAGCCGAATAGCCAGCCATGGATATGATGGGGTTGGCGCTCATGTCAGTCAGGCCTTTAGCGAGTCGTTGAACACGACCTGACTGCAGCAAAATACGTGCCTGCCGAGCGCCGCCGCCGTAACGGGGCCGAGGCAGAGCGCTCCGGCGGGGTTTTGCCGGACCGGCAAACGGCTGCCTCGTTAGCCGCTTGGCCCACCAGACCCGGGGCAAAAATAATTATCGCAAACTACTTGCAAATGCAAATCGTTGTCGTTATCATGAACACGCGTTCAATCGACGCAGGGGTGCCCCGGCCGGCTCTCCTCCCTTTCCTCCTCCTCAATCTCCAGGCCGGGGCCCCCACTTCCTCAGCTTTGCAGTGGCTTGCCGATCCCGTGCTAAAAAGATTCAGGCTTTCCCGATCACCAGCGGGTCGGACAGCTCGGGTGAGCGCATGGCCCCAGGCTGCAGTTGATCGACGAAAGCCTGGGTGGACTGCCGCCAGGAGAAAGCGCTGGCAAAAACATGGCAGTCGCTGCGATCAAGCGCGAGCGCGCCTTCCATGGCCAAGCCCAGATCCTCGTCGAGGCAGCCGCTGACCCCGTTGAGTACCACGTCAGCCGGTCCGGGCACCGGAAAAGCCGCGACCGGTACCCCGCAGGCCATGGCTTCGAGCATCACCAGACCGAGGGTGTCGGTGCGGCTGGGAAAGACGAAGACGTCGCTTGATGCGATTCGCCGGGCCAGCGCCTCGCCGTGCTGGTATCCCAGGAAATGCGCCTCCGGGAAGCGCTTTTGCAGGCCTGCCCGCGCCGGCCCATCACCGACGATTACCTTGCTGCCCGGAAATGACAGCGATAAAAACTCCTCCAGCGATTTCTCGGGCGCAACCCGGCCGGCATACAGCGCGATTGGTCGGGGCAGATCGAGCACGCGTTCGCGGCGTGGTCGGAAAAGCTGGGTATCTACGCCGCCGGGCCAGACCCCGAGCCTGGTGAATCCATGCTCAGCCAGCAGTTTCATCTGCGTTCGGGTGCGCACCATGGTGCGCGTTGCCGCCCCGTGGAAATGCCTGAGCCAGCGGTAGGTCCAGCGGGTCGGCACCGGCGCGCGCATGCGCAGGTACTCCGGGAAACGGGTGTGGTAAGAAGTCGTGAATAACACCCCTTGGCGTCGACACCAGCGTCGCGCCGCCATCCCCAGCGGCCCCTCGGTTGCGATATGAACGCAGCTTGGCGCGAACGACTCGATCAGTCGCGCCAGCCGAGCGTCCGGCCAGAGCGCGAGGGGAATCTCACGATAGCCCGGCAGGGGAACGGTCCGGAAGCGCTCCGGTCCAAGCACCATGACCTCATGCCCCATCGCGGCCAATTCGACCCGAGTGTTTTCCAGGGTGCGGACCACGCCGTTGACCTGGGGCTGCCAGGCATCGCTGATCAGAAGGATTTTCATGTCTTGCATCATGGCCGGCTGGCATGACGCGGCGATTAACGCCCGGTCACGGGCCGGTGACATCACGACCGGGCTGCGTCACCAAACTGTTACCGTTTTGCCATCGCACGGTTGTGTTGTTCCGGCAAGCTGCCGGTCAGACTCCCGATGAACCCGAACAGGAAACGGCGCATGACCGAGCCCGTCAGAGCCTTCACGGCCATCGATCTGCTTGAATATCGACTGTGCGCGCGCATTCACCGGGCCGGGCGCTGGCCCTGGGTGCGCTACCCTTTTCAGGTCATCAGTCGGCTGGGCAATGGCCCCGTCTGGTACGCCTTTTTGCTCGCCTTGCCGGCGTTTGCCGGCCGCACCGGGCTGGACGCCGCCATGACCATGGCGCTGGGTGCGGCAGTCGGGCTTGGTCTCTACAAGGGCCTCAAGGTGGCCCTGGTGCGCGAGCGGCCCTATATTTCCCACGCCGATATCAACTGTCTGACCGCGCCGCTGGATCGCTACAGCTTTCCGTCCGGACATACGCTCCACGCCGTTTTCTTTGCCGTCATGGGCTCGGCCTGGTTCCCCGTGCTGGCCCCGGCGCTGTTCGCGTTTGCCGCCCTGGTCGCCGTGTCGCGACCGCTGCTCGGGCTGCACTATCCCACCGACGTGCTGGTCGGCGCCCTGATCGGCTGGAGTCTTGCTGAACTGGTTCTGGTGCTGTTTCCGCCGGGCCTCGCGGCCTGATCGCGGTCAGGCGAGAAAGGCTTCGAGCGCGGCGTCTCGCGCAGCGGCGGCGCGCTCGCGCAGCCGCTGCGGGCGCAGCATTTGCTCAGCGATCAGCCGGGTGGCAAACGGGCGTGCCGCCTGCATCAGGTCCAGGTCGGGATAGATCGCGTGCGAGACCCCCTCGACCGTCACCAGCGCCTTGATCAGCAATCCGTAGCCGGCCGGGATATGAATGCGAAAGTCGGCCAGCATGGACAAAAAGCCCAGCGCAAAGCCGCGCACGTCGGCCGTGACCGGCGCCAGAAGATGAGCATGAACCAGTTGCTCGATCTTGTTTCGCACCGGCTCAACCTGGCTTTCTGGAATTTCGAGCCCGAGCGCGCGCGAATAGCGCAATGCGCGCGCTGAATCACCGTAGACCAGGCCGATCAGCACCTGGGCAATGGCTTCGCGTTGGTCCGGCGTCGTGGTTCCGACGATGCCAAAGTCCAGAAAACACAGCTGGCCTTGCGGGGTGACAAACAGGTTGGCCGGGTGCAGGTCGGCGTGGAAATAGCCCAGCACCAGCACCTGGCGCATGAACACATCGGCCCCGTGCACGGCCAGCGCCCGGGCATCGATACCGGCCCGCTCGGCCGGGCCCAGTTCGTTGAGTCGCCAGCCCTCAACGTGCTCGCTGACCAGCACCCGCCGGGTACTGTGGCGCCAGACCACGCGCGGAACCCGGACCTGCGGATCGGCCTGGAAGTCGCGCGCAAATCGATCGGCGATGCGGCCTTCATTGCGAAGGTCGAGCTCGCGCGCCAGCATCGCGCCAAACTCCTCCACCAGCTCGGCCGGGCGCCACTGCCCCAGGCGCTGAAAGCGGCGCAGTCGTTTTGCCCAGCGCTGCGCGATCGCCAGGTCGGCAGCGATCTGGGCCTCGATGCCGGGCCTGAGCACCTTGACCGCCACCGGCGTGCCGGCCGGCAGTACGCCGCCGCTGACCGGGCGGTAGGCCTTTCGCAGGCGGGCGCGATGCACCTGCGCCACCGAGGCGGCGGCCAGCGGCCGGTCCTCGAAATGGCTAAACACGGCGTCCGGATCGGCGCCCAGCTCGCGCCGGATCGCGGCCCGAATGTCTGCGAATGAAACCGGCGCGACACGATCCTGCAGCCGCTCGAGCTCGAACACGGTTTCAGGCGCAAAAATATCTGGCCTGACCGAGGCCAGCTGCCCCAGCTTGATGAAAGACGAGCCGATGCGCTCGCACAAAGCGCGCGCTTCCCGCGCCACGATGGCTCTTTTATGCGGGCCGCGCAGCAGGCCGAATCGGGTGCGCCACGCCACTCTAGCGGCAGCGCGGAGGCTGCAGGTCAGCAGCTCTCGGCCGCGAGACGGCAAGGCTTCAGTCCTCCAGCCGCTTGGACAGTCCGTCGACGGCGGCCTGCAGCGACTCGACGCAGCCTCGCAGCTGGCGAACTTCGAAGGCCAGCTCGTCCAGCCGCACGCCAGGATCCGGAGGGGCAAGCGCCGAGTCCGCGTCGCCGCCTTCGGCCAGGCGCGCTTTGAGCTTTTCCTTTTCTTCGTCGACCAGCGCGGCCAGGCCTTGGACGAAAGCCTCCGGACCATCGCTCATGGCGCCGGGCTGCTGCGCCTGACCGCGGGCGACCGCCGATTTCCAGCCCTCGTCAGCGCTTTCGTGAAACAGCGCCCAGGCCGCCAGCAGCTTGATGAAATCCTGGTTCACGGATAGCTCTCGCGTTGATTACACCCCGCGCAGTATATCGAGCCTGCCGACCGGCCTGCCGGAAGTTCAGCCGCTGCACCGCCCGGACCTGGGCGGTGAACGCGTCACCAATACCGTTGCCAGGCCGTGGCCATGAGGGAGGTCGTCAGGGTTCAGGCCGACAAGAATCCGGCGCGCTTTGCTTGGAATACCTGCATGACAATCCTAGGGGTGCTCCTGGCCGCGAAAAGACCGCATGGATTGCGTCGGACTATGCCGGTGGTTGATCGGTGCTGCTTCTTTGCTCACGCAGGATGGACTGCACCACGCCCCTGAGATGATTTGCGTACCAGCGATCATAGAAATGCATCGCGAGCGACAGCCCGACAAGCGATGAAATCGAAACACTCCAGAGCGATGAACCCAGAAAAAAAGGGCCGAGTTGCTGCACGGCCAATGCAAATCCAACGGCCGCAGCGCCGTATGCCGTCACCATGAAATAACCCTCCGGTTGTGAGTACAGCCGTTTTCGGGCTTTGCGGAAGAGCTGATAGCGCTCGAGCTCGGAAAGACCCTCAAGCTCGG
>JBMCIV010000116.1:0-5345 GCA_048616735.1 Wenzhouxiangella sp.
GGATGCGGTGCTCGATTTCGCCGTCGCCGGGCATGCCCTGCTGGCGATGCGGCGGGATGGTGTTGAGGTAGGCGGTGGTCAGGTCGAACGGCAGGTGGGCACCGGAGCGACGCGCCAGTTCCACCATCCGTTCGAGCAGGTAATGCGCGCGTTCCGGGCCGTCGCGATCGACCACCGCCGCCAGCGCTTCCAGCCACTCGCGCGTTTCTTCTGCATCCACATCATCGGGATGTCGCCACTGATCTGCCATGTTCTCTACCCGCTTGAGAATGTCGCTATCGATGACCGGTCCAGCGGGCCCATGCATTCGGCCCCTGTCCGATCTTTATCCCTCATTGTAGTCGCAGCGCGCGCTCGATTCAGATCTCGAGCGGGTCCATGTCCAGATGCCAGCGCACCCGCCGCGCGTCGGGCAACGCGTGCAGCCCCGCCAGCCAGTCGGGCAGCACCTGCAGCAGTCGTGCCCGGCGCGGCGCCTGCAGCCACAGCTGAAAGCGCCAGTAGCCGCCGCGCCGCGACAGGACTGCCGGGATCGGGCCGTTGACGTCGACTTCGGTCTCGTTCATCCGTGCTGCAGCAGCGGCGAGAAAGTCGCGTGCCGATTCCGGACGGTGGGCTTCGGCCTTGAGCAGGGCCAGCGAGGCGGCCGGCGGCAGACCGGCGGCAACGCGCTCGTCGAGCAACTGCGCGGCAAAGCTGAGATAGTCGGCTCGACACAGCTGGGCCAGCAGGGGGTGGTCCGGATGCCGGCTTTGCAGGATGAACTGGCCGGCGCGGTGGCCGCGGCCGGCGCGGCCGGCGACCTGGCAAACCGCCTGCCCCAGGCGCTCGGGAGCGCGAAAATCGGCGCTGAACAGCGCCTGGTCCACGTCCAGCACCGCGGCCAGCGTCACGCCCGGCAGGTGGTGGCCCTTGGCCAGCATCTGGGTCCCGACCAGGATGCAGGGCTTGCCCTGGCGAACCCGTTCGAGCAGGCGCACGAATTCGTCGCGGCGACTCATGCTGTCGCGATCGACGCGATAGACCGGCGTTGTCGGAAAGCGTGACCGGAGCTCGGTCTCCAGGCGCTCGGTTCCCGCTCCCAGCGGCAGCAGCTCGGGCTCGCCGCAGGCCGGACAGCGCAGCGGCTGGCGCTGCGAGGCGCCGCAGTGATGACACTGCAGGCGGCCGATGCCCTGGTGCAGGGTCAGGTGAGCGTCGCAGCGTTGACAGTCGGCCTGCCAGCCGCAGGCTGGGCACATCAAAACCGGGGCGTAGCCGCGCCGGTTGCGGTAGAGCAGGACCTGGCCGCCGTCGTCGAGGTGGCGCTGCATCGTCACCAGCAGGGTGCTGTCGAGCGCGCCGCGCTGGCCGCGCAGGTCGGCGACCGACCAGCGCGGCGGGCGGGCCGCACCGGCGCGGCGGCTGATCTTGAGCATGCGGTAGCGACCGCTGCGCACATTGTTAAGGCTTTCCAGCGCCGGCGTGGCCGAGCCCAGCACAATCGGAATGCCGAGCAGGTGGGCGCGCATGACCGCGACGTCGCGGCCGTGGTAGCGGGCGCCGTCCTGCTGCTTGAACGAAGCATCGTGTTCCTCGTCGACCACGATCAGCCCCGGCCGGGCCAGGGGCAAGAACACCGCCGAGCGCGTACCGACGATGACGCGGGCCGCACCCGAGGCCGCCGAACGCCAGCACGCCAGGCGCTCGCCCTCGCTCAGGCCGGAGTGGTAGACCAGCGCGGCCTCGCCCAGCCGCGCTTCGATCCGACGGATCAGCTGCGGCGTCAAGCCGATTTCGGGGATCAGCATCAGCACCTGACGGCCACGCCGCAGCAACGCGCGGGCGGCCTGCAGGTAAACCTCGGTCTTGCCGCTGCCGGTGACCCCGGCCAGCAGCAGGGTCTCGTGGCGGTGGCGCGCACGCAAGACGGCGGCCAGCGCCGAACGCTGCTCGCCGTTGAGGACCGGACCCGGCTCGAGCGCCACCACGCCCGCGGCGCCGGCGGGCGCCACCCAGCCCTTATCGACGAGGGACTTGAGCACCGCCGCGCTGGCGCCGAGCTTGAGCAGTTCTGCGCGCTCGCGCGGACCCTCCTCAAGCCACGCCAGCACCGCGGCCTGGCGCGGTGCCCGGGCGGTGTCGGCGCGCTGTCCGGCCGCCGTGATGGCCAGCCGCGCCGGCGGGCCCGGGCGGAACGGCTTGACCCGGCGCAGCACCGGCGGCAACAGCAGGTTGACCATTTCGCCGGGCGCACAGCCATAATAGCGCACCGTCCAGTCGGCCAGCTGCAGCAGCTTCGGCTCGACCAGCGCCGGATCGAGCACCCGCTCGATGGACTTGAGCTGCGGCGAGTCGACGGCCTGGCCGTGGCCGACGACCAGAGCGACCAGGCGCCGGCGGCCGAACGGCACCAGCACCCGGCTGCCGATCGACGGCAGCGGACCGTCTGCGGCCGGCCGGTAATCAAACCGCTGCGGCAGCGGCACCGGCACCGCCACCTGTGCCGTCGCGATCACCATCGCGCGTGCCGCATGGCGCGCGGCGTCAGTCGATCGAGGCCGAGAGCTTGAGGTCGCCGCGATGGGCCAGGAGATCGGTTTCTCGGTCCAGTTCGATCAGGTCTGAGAGGATACGCGCCGACTCGACCAGGTACAGATCCGGATCCGACCCCTCGTCGCCGGCATCGTCTTCGGACTCGGCAGCCTCGGCATCCGGCCCCTCGACGGCATCATGCGGCGAGCGAGACTGCGAGAACCGGCGGCTGCGGCGCTCTTCGCTCTCTTTCATCTGCTGACGGCGGGTTTCCTCGTTGAGCGAAATCGTGATGCGATCGCTGGTCTCTTCCCACTCGGCGATCTCTTCGAGCAGGTCCTTAAGTTCATCGTCTTCGGCCAGGCGCTCGTTGTGGCGTTCCTCGGCCAGCTCGATCAGGCCCGACAGGTCGGCCATGGGCCGGTAGTCGGCCGGGTCGATCTCGCCCCAGGGCAAGGCAAAATCGAGCGCGCTTTCGCCGAAGTCTTCCGGATCTCCGGCCGTGGGCAGGGCGATATCGGGCACTACACCCCGGGCCTGGGTGGACGCCCCGGCGACCCGGTAGAACTGGGCCATGGTCAGCTTGATCTGACCCAGGCGAGAGTTTTCGGTCCGCGACGGATCGTCGAGATCGATCAGGTTCTGAACCGTGCCCTTGCCAAAGGTGGACTCGCCGAGAATCACGCCGCGGCCGTAGTCCTGGATCGCGCCGGCAAAGATTTCCGATGCCGAGGCGCTGCGGCGATCGACCAGCACCGCCAGCGGGCCGTCCCAGGCCATGCCCGGCTCGCGATCCTGCTCCAGGGAAACCCGGCCACGCGAGTCGCGCACCTGCACCACCGGCCCCTCATCGATGAACAAGCCGGTCATGGTGGTCGCCTCGACCAGCGCGCCGCCGCCGTTGCCGCGCAGATCGATCACCAGACCGTCGATGTCTTGTTCGGCCAGTTCGTTGATCAATCGCCGCACGTCGCGGGTTGAGGAGCGGTAGTTGGGCTCGTTGCGCGCGCGACCTTCGAAATCCACGTAGAACACCGGGACGCGGATGATGCCGATACGGCGGACCTCGTCGTCGCCGGCCGGCACCTCGATCAGGTCGCGCTGGGCCGCCTGCTCTTCCAGCTGGACCTCGTTGCGCACGATATCGATCACCGCCGAAGGTCCCGACAGCGCGTTATCGGCCGGCAGCACTTCAAGCCGAACCACGGTGTCGCGCTCGCCGCGAATCAACTGGACGACGTCATCGAGCCGCCAGCCGACCACGTCCACCATTTCCTCATCGCCCTGGGCCACGCCGATGATGCGATCACCGGACTGCAGGCGACCATCCAGATCCGCCGGTCCACCCGGCACGACTTCCATCACCGTGGTGTACTCGGTTTCGCGCTGCAGCATGGCGCCGATGCCGTCCAGCGACAGGCGCATGGAGATCTCGAAGTTATCGACACTGCGCGGCGACATGTAGGCCGAATGCGGCTCGATCGAGCGGGTGTAGGCGTTCATGAAGAACTGGAAGACATCCTCGCTGTTGAACTCCGAGATGCGCCGCCCAAGGTTGCTGTAGCGCTCGCCCAGGGTCTCGGCGATTTCGTCGTCTTCCTGGTCGGCCAGGCGCAGGCGCAGCCAGTCGTTCTTGACCCGCTGGCGCCATATCTCGTCGAGCGCGTCGCCGTCGACGGCCCAGTCCGCCTCGGTTCGATCAAAGCGGTAATCCTCTTCGATGGAAAAGTCGAAACCGTCCTCCAGCAACCCTTCGGCATGGGCCACGCGTTCGGCCACGCGCCGCTGGTAGCGCTTGAACATATCAAAGGCCGGGTCGAGGTCCGAGGTCTTGAGCGCGTCGCCGAGGTAGCCCCGGTAGCGCTCGAAGTCAGCCACGTCGGCGGCGGTGAAGTAGACCCGGTTGGGATCGAGCAGCCGCAGGTACTGCTCGAAAATGCGGCCCGAGAGCTTGTCGTCGAGATCCTCGCGATGATAGTGGTAGCCGCTGATGAAGCGGGTGGCAAGACGACTGGCAAACTGATGCTCGGGCTTGGGCGCCAGCCGCTCGTCGGACTCTGACGTTTCAGCCACCGTCGCCGAGCCTGAGTGCAGGAAGACCGCGGCTGGAAGCAGCAGGGCGGCAAGCAGTGCGCCGCTGAAGATTTTGCGTGTTGTATGGCTCATGGGCATTTCAGACCGGGAAATCGTGCGTTAGTTTTCTTTGCGGAAAAAATCCGACCAAACCGGATGGTAATCCAGCAGCCGACACAGCGCTGACACCATCTCCACACCGGCCTGTTCCAGGCCAAGCTCAGGCACCCAGTCCGAAAGCTGGGTCATTTGCAGCCCAGCATAGCCGCATGGGTTGATCATCGCAAACGGCGCCAGGTCCATGGCCACGTTGAGCGCCAGGCCGTGGTAACAGCAACCGCGTCGGACCTTCAGGCCGATCGAGGCGATCCTGTCGTCGCCGATGTAGACCCCGGGCATGCCGGCGCGGCGGCGCGCGTTGACGGCGTGCTCGGCCAGCACCGCGATCACGGCCTGCTCCAGGCGATCGACCTCCGCATGGCGTTCAGCCGTGAAGTCGATCAACTGCTCCGGTGCCACGCGATACTTGCGCGCCAGATCATGGATCTGGCCGATACGCTGCTCGACGACACCGAGCCGACCGGGGTCCATCTCCAGGCCGTCCAGATAGTGCCGCAGGTTAGCGGCGGCCTCTTCCAGCTGCACCGTGGCCCCGTCGATCAGCTCGCGGGTCTCGTCCAAGCGAGGATCGATTCCGCTCAGGCTGGCAAGCTCTGCACTGGCCTGGCCGAGCCCATCGCGCAGGGACTGCTCGCCCT
>JBMCIV010000117.1:0-5334 GCA_048616735.1 Wenzhouxiangella sp.
TGAAACTGTGCCAGCGCCTGATCGCCGATGATCCGCCCGAGCGCGTGGTCCAGGCGGCCGCCGACACGTTTTACGCCAACCGCAGGCATCCGCGCCAGATCGCTCTGACCCTGCGCACGATTTTACTGTCCGATGAGTTCAAGGATCCCGCCACCTGGGGCAGGAAGATCAAGCGTCCTTTCGAGTACATCGTCTCGGCGATGCGGGCGGCACGCTGCGACTATACCTGGCGCTTCGACGACAGCGACAGCGATCGCTTTCTGCGCCTGTACCACGCCACGGGCCAGCGCCTGTACTGGTGGCGAACGCCGGATGGCTATCCGGACAACCGCGCCGCCTGGCTGGGCTCGAGCACGCTGGTCCAGAACTGGCGCACCGTCGACTGGCTGGTCGACGAGAACCACAACGACCAGGGGAGTCGAGTGATGCGCCTCATTGACACCACGCTGGCGAACTTTGCCGGCGACCCGACCCCGCGCGAACTGGTGGCCTTCTGGTGCCACTGGATTCTTGGCTTCACGCCCAACGGCGGCTGGGTCGGTCCAACCGGCACGGAATACGACAAGGAGCCGACCGCTCTGGGCAGGGCGCTGATGCAGTTCATCACCCAGCAAGGTTTCGAAGGTAACAACGACGGCTCGGAGTTTCCGCCGGACGAGGGGATTCCCCGCGACGAGCTGCAAAACGACCGCTGGCCCGAACGCTGGCACGAGCGCCTTCGCGGCATGGTCCAGCTGATTCTGTGGTCGCCCAACTTCATGCAGCGCTGAGGAACCCACCATGAAAAAACGCACGCCCAGTGAACTCAAGCGCGTCCTGACCCGGCGTCAGTTCCTCCAGGTCTCCGGCGCGGCTGCAGGTGCTGCATCGATGAACCTGACTTTTTCTCCCCGGGTTTTCGCCGGCACGGCCAACCAGAAAGTCCTCGTCTACCTGTTTCTCCGCGGCGGCATCGACGGCCTGAGCCTGCTGCCGCCCGTCGACGGCGATGACTACGGCCACCTGGTCGATGCCCGCGACCGGACCCTGGTCGACATCAACGACTCCGAGCCCGAACGTCGTCCGATTCCACTGACCAACGGTCAGGGCCTGGGCTTTCATCCCTGGTGTGGGGGCCTGGCCGACATCTACTCCGACGGGGGCATGGCCATCGTGCAGGCGGCAGGACATCCGCCCGGCACGTTTACCCGCAGCCATTTCGATGCGCAGGAGCAGATCGAGCTGGGACAGCCGCTGATCGTCAACGGCACCGGCCAGGAACTGCCCTCCAATGGATGGTTGAGCCGCTACCTGCGGACCTCCCCCAGCGTACCGGCTCCAGGCGCGGTCTTTACCGCCATGGTCTCGGGCAGCACGCCCCCGGTCAGCCTTGGCGGCTGGCAGGATGTGGCAACGTTGAATTCGCCGAACAACTTCTCGCCCAACAGCGGCAAGTTCCGCTCGACCCATCTCGCCATGCTCAACGCGCTCTACGGCGGGACGGGCGAACTCGACGTGGCCGCTGGAGCGGCCCTGGACGCCATCGAGCTGATCAACAGCCTGAATTTCGACGACTACACGCCCGGCGGCGGCGCGGTTTACCCCAACAACAGCGCGGGCCGCGACATGCGCCTGATCGCGCAGCTGGTTCGACAGGATCTGGGGATTGCCAGCGCCACCATCGATATCGGCGGCTGGGACACTCACAACAATCAGAATGTGTTTGGCCGCGGCTTTGGCTTCAACGTCCGCGATTTGAACGACGCCCTGGCCGCGTTCTATCGTGACCTGGAGGGCGCGGGCTACATCGACGACGTTGCAGTCGTCGTCCAGAGCGAGTTCGGCCGCCAGGTCAAGGAGAACGCAAGCTACGGCACCGACCACGGTCTCGGCAACCCCATCATGGTGCTTGGTGGCGGCGTCAGCGGCGGGCAAGTTTATGGCCCGTCGCTCGGTATCCAGAGCGACGCTCGCATTGGCGACAGCCTGGTGCCGCAGACCGATTTTCGCAACGTGCTCGGCGAAGTCGCGGCCGGTCTGCTTGGCCATCCCGATGCAGAAGCCATCTTCGCCGACCCGGGCTTCACCTACGCTCCGATCGGTTTTTCCGCCTGAGCATGCAGACCCTGCTTCGCTGCATCGGCGCGCTGGTCTTCGGCACGCTGGCCGGCACGGGTCAGTCGCAGAACCTACAGTGCGTCGATCTCAGCGATGTGCCGGCCAGCGGCAATGTGCGCTTCGCCGAAGACGTGCTCCCGATCATTGAAGATGAACTATGGCAGTGCACCGACTGCCATGGCACCGGCGGCGGGCTGGCGCTGGACCAGGGCACAGCGAGCCATCAGGCGCTGTTCTGCGCCGACACCCAAAGCAGCGTGCCGCAGCCGCCGGCCAAGCGCGTCGTCCCCGGCGCCCCGCTGGAAAGCTGGTTTTACCTCCGGCTGGCCTGCGACGACGCCGACGACGAGTCGTTTCGTATGCCTCGCTTCGGCATTCCCCTGGCCAGGGCCGAGCTGCGCGTCATTTATGACTGGATTTTGCAGGGTGCGCCGTCGGCGGACACCGTCTTCACTAGCCGCTTCGATGCCCGCGGATTCTGTCGCTGATCATCAGCGCAGCAGGCTGTTCTTGCTGCCGAGCCGGTTGAAGCCGCCGCTGCTGGCTTGTTGCAAGTCGAGTTCTTCCTGGCAGACGACGCACAGCTTTACGCCCGGCAAGGCATGACGCCGCGCCTCGGGGATCGACTCTCCGCATTCTTCGCACTCGAGGCGGCCAGAACCCGCGGGCAGGTGAGCGCGGGCGCGCTGCACGGCCTCATCGACCGTGCTGTCGATCTGGTCCTGTAGCGCGCCGTCTTTGGCCCAGCCGACCGCCATTTTAGCTGTTGCGAAAGCGAGAGTGATTGACGATGGCGCCAGGCCTTTTCATGCCTGCTCCGGCACCCGAACCCAGCCTTCCATCAGCACCCGCGCGCTGCGGCTCATGCTGACCCGCTCGACGGTCCACTTACCGTTTTCCTCGCCGGCGCTGGCGCCGACGGTCAACGTGCCGGAGGGATGGCCGAAACACACCCGATCGCGCCGCCCTCCCCCGGCAGCCCGATTGACCAGCGTGCCGGGGATCGCTGCGGCCGCGGCGATGGCGACTGCGGCCGTTCCCATCATGGCGTGGTGGAGCTTGCCCATGGACATGGCGCGCACGTTCAGATCCATCTGATCAGCCCGGACGGGCCTGCCGCTGGAGGCGGTGTAGTCTGCCGGTGGCGCGACCCAGGCCAGCTTGGGCGTGTGCTGGCGCTGTAAGGCCTGGTCGACATGATCGATCAGACCCATGGCGACCGCGCCGTGGGCGCGCAGGATCTCCAGCCTGGCCAGCAGTTCCGGATTGTCATTGATCGCCGGCTGCAGTTCGGTGCCCGTAAAACCAATATCTGCGGCGTTGACGAAGATCGTCGGGATGCCCGCGCTGATGAAGCTGGCCTGTACCTCGCCGAAACCGGGTGCGTCGAATGTATCGATTGCCCGGCCGGTCGGCAGGACCGGTTCGTCGCCGGTCGGATCCAGGAAATCGATCCGGACCTCGGCGGCCGGGAAGGTGACGCCGTCGAGCTCGAAATCACCGGTTTCCTGGACCTGCCCGTCGAAGATGGGCACGTGGGCGATGATGGTTTTGCCGATATTGGCCTGCCAGATCCGCACCGGGCAGACGCCGTTGTCCGGTATGCGTCCAGGCTCGACCAGGCCGTTGCTGATGGCGAACGAACCGACCGCGGCGGTCAGGTTGCCGCAGTTGCCCGACCAGTCGATGACCGGTTTGTCAATGGCGACCTGGCCGAACAGGTAGTCGACGTCGTGATCGGGCTTGTCGGATTTCGCCAGAATCACCGTCTTGGAGGTGCTCGAGGTCGCCCCACCCATGCCGTCGGTGTGCTTGCCGTAGGGGTCCGGCGAGCCGATCACCCGCAAAAGCAGGGCATCGCGCGCCGGGCCCGGGCTTTGCGCCGCCGGCGGCAGATCATCGAGACGGAAAAACACGCCCTTGCTGGTGCCGCCGCGCATGTAGGTGGCCGGGATTCGCAGCTGCGTACGGTGCTTCATGGCAAGTATCAGGCCGCCGCCGACTGCTCCAGAAAATCCTGGGCAAAGCGCTGCAGCACGCCGCCGGCGGAGTAGACGGAAAGCTCTTCAGCCGTATCCAGCCGGCACTTGACCGGGACTTCCACCTGCTCGCCGTTGCTTCGATGAATCACCAGCGTCAGCGTGGCGCCCGGGGCTGGTTCACCCCTGACGTCGAAGGTTTCGCTGCCGTCGATGGCCAGGCTGTTGCGATCGTGGCCGGCGGTGAACTCCAGCGGCAGCACCCCCATGCCGATCAGGTTGGTGCGGTGGATGCGCTCGAAGCCCTCGGCGACGATGGCCTCGACTCCGGCCAGGCGCACGCCCTTGGCGGCCCAGTCGCGCGACGAGCCCTGGCCATAATCCTTGCCGGCGATCACGATCAGCGGCTGCTTTCTGGCCATGTAGATCTCGATCGCATCCCACATCCGCATGACCTGCCCGTCCGGCTCCAAGCGGGTCAGCGAGCCCTGCCTGACCTCGCCGTCGACCACGGCCATGGCGTTGATCAGCCGGGGGTTGGCGAAGGTCGCGCGCTGGGCGGTCAGGTGATCGCCGCGGTGGGTGGCGTAGGAATTGAAGTCGGCTTCCGGCAGGCCCATTTTTGCCAGGTATTCGCCGGCGGCGCTGTCAGCCATGATGGCGTTGGACGGCGAGAGGTGATCGGTGGTGATGTTGTCGCCGAGCACGGCCAGCGCGCGCATGCCGGTGAGCGACGGTTCGGCGGCCAGCGCACCTTCCCAGTACGGCGGACGGCGGATGTAGGTGCTCGTCGGACGCCAGTCGTAGAGCGGATCCACGCGCTTGATGCGCTTGAATTTCTCGCCGAACATCGGTTCGTAGACCCGGCGGAAATGCTCGGGCTTGACGCTGTCGGCGACGATGGCGTCGATCTCCTCGTCGCTGGGCCAGAGCTCCTTGAGCGTGACCGGATTGCCGTGGGCGTCCTCGCCGAGCACGTCTTTCTCGATATCGAAGCGCACCGACCCGGCAATGGCGTAGGCCACGACCAGCGCCGGCGAGGCCAGGAAGGCCTGCTTGGCGTAGGGGTGGATGCGGCCGTCGAAATTGCGGTTGCCGGACAGCACGGCCACCGAATGCACGTCGCGGTCGATGATCTCCTGCTGAATCTTCGGGTCCAGCGCGCCGCTCATGCCGTTGCAGGTTGTGCAGGCAAACGCAACAATGCCGAAACCCAGTTTTTCCAGTTCCGGCAGCAGGCCGGCCTCTTCCAGGTACA
>JBMCIV010000118.1:0-5273 GCA_048616735.1 Wenzhouxiangella sp.
CGATATCGGCTCCCTCGACATATTCCATGACCAGGTACGGCGTGCGGTCATCCAGCGTGCCGCCGTCGAGCAGGCGGGCGATGTTGGGATGGTTCAGGTCGGCCAGGATCTGGCGCTCGCGCTCGAACAATCGGACCAGGCGCTCGCCGGGCCCGGTCTGGACCACCTTGATCACCACCTGCTGCTCGTAGGTCCGGTCGCTGCGCCAGGCCAGGTAGACCCGGCCCATGCCGCCGTGGCCGAGCAGCCGATCGATGGTGTAGGGCCCGACCCGGGTCCCGGGCGCCAGCTCGTCGCCGCACGCGCTCAAGGCGGCAAAGCGTTCGATGCGCCCGCCGATGTCGCGATCGGCGCCGGCCTCGTCGGCGGCCAGCAGGCGGCGCAATTCTTCGGCCAGCTCGGCGTCCTGCTCGCCCAGCCCGGCCAGCCACGACGCGCGCTCGGCCTGGCTCAGCGCCGAGGCCTGGTCGAACAAGGCCTGCAGCCGCTGCCAGCGCGCCGGATCCATCGCGCTCAGCCCGCCGCAGCGCCGAGTTCGGCGGCGATAAAGGCGCGGGCAAAGCGCAGCTCGCGGTGGGCGGTCGCGCGCGAGATTTCCAGCTCGGCGGCCAGCTCGTTGTAGTCCAGCCCGCCGAAGTAATACAGCTCGATCGCGCGCGCCTTGCGCTCGTCGATGGCCTCCAGCCGGGTCAGGGCCGAATCCAGTTCGACCAGATCGACGGCCGAATCGCGTCCGCCCAGGCGCTCGCCGTCCAGGGTGACCTGCAGCTGATCGCCGCCGCGCCGCTGGGCCCCGCGGCGGCGCGCCTCGTCGATCAGAAACTGGCGCATCATGCGCGAGGCCAGCGCCAGCAGGTGGGCCTGGTCGTTGATCTGCGGAGCGTTGCGCAGCAGCTCGATGACTACCTCGTGGACCAGCACGGTAGGCTGCAGCGTGACCTGGCGCGCCTCGCCGCGCAGCCGGCCGACCGCGATCTGGTGCAGGCGCCGGTAGAGCAGCCGGCACAGGGGCTCGGCCGCGCCGGCGTCGCCGGATTGCCAGGCGCCGATCAGGCGGGTAATGTCGCTGGGGTGGTGGCTGTTTTCGTCGCGCCCGGCCATGGCGAAAGTGTAGCTCAAGCGCAATTGCACACGGCCTGGTGGCCTGCTGGGCGCGCTGGATTCTTCTGCGCCGGGCACGATCCGGCCACGCGGCTGTCTGAGCGCCTGCCGCGGCTGAGCCCATGACGGCCGAGAGGGTAGTAGCCTAAGCCTTGAGGCGGTGCGATTTTTATGGAGCGGATGATGCGTTTTCCTGCAGTTTATTGGCTGATGACGGCAGCCTGCCTTATCGCCTGGGCCGCCAGCGCCGATGTGGTCGCCGTCACGCCACTCAAGCCGGACCCGCCCGGTCTGGCCGCCGCCGGCCTGGACCGGCCGGCGCGCCATCAGGCGCTGATCGAGCGGGCCGGCGGCGCCGGCCGGGTGCCGGTGATCGTGCGGCTGGACATCGACCTTGCCCCCGACGCAGCCCCGCGTTCCCGGGCGGGTCGGCAGCAGCGGCAAAGGCTTCAGGACATCCAGACGCGGGTGCTGGAGCGTTTGTCGGTGGTTTCGTCGCGGCAGCAGGCACAACACGCCGTCAAACGCTTTGAGCTGACGCCGGCCCTGGCGCTGCAGGCCAACAGGGCCGACCTGCTGGCCTTGCTGGCAGACCCGGAGGTGATCGACGTGGTCGCAGATCGCGCCGTGCCGTTACTTCTGGACGATAGCGTAGCGCTGATCGGGGGCGATGCGAACGGCGCCTTCAGCGCGGATGGAGGCACGAGCTATACCGGTTTCGGTCAGGTAGTGGCGGTGCTAGACACCGGGGTCGACAAAAACCATCCTTTCTTGAGCGGCAAGGTCGTTTCCGAGGCCTGTTACTCCTCGAACGTCGAGGATCAGGGCGCCACCTCGCTGTGCCCGGGCGGGGTAAGTGAATCGACCGCCGAGGATTCCGGGCTTCATTGCGATGCCGCCATTTCCGGATGCGACCACGGCACGCACGTGGCCGGTATTGCGGCGGGCAGCAGCAACGAGGCCGGATTCTCCGGCGTCGCGCGGGAGGCCGGGGTGATCGCCATTCAGGTCTTTTCGCGCTTTGAGGGCGAAGACCAGTGCGGTTCGACCGAACCCTGCGTCAAGGCGTTTGACAGCGACATCATCAAGGGGCTGGAGCGGGTGGCTCAAGTGCACGCGGAAGACAATGGCATCAGCGTGGCTGCGGCCAACCTGAGCCTGGGCGGCGGCAGCTACGACAGCGCTTGCGATTTTTATGTCACCAAGGAGGGCGAGACTAAAGAAAGAGAAACTAAAATTCTCATCGATACGCTGCGATCCGCCGGCATCGCCACCGTTGTCGCCAGCGGCAACGCCGGGCGCACCTCAAGCATCAGCTCGCCGGCCTGCATCTCTTCGGCCGTCAGCGTCGGCAGCACCACCAAGACAGACGCAGTGTCCATATTCTCCAACAGCGCCGATTTCCTTGACCTGCTCGCCCCCGGTAGCGCCATCCAGTCGGCGGTGCTGGGCGATGAATACGCGCAGAAGTCGGGCACCTCGATGGCCGCACCGCACGTGGCCGGGGCCTGGGCGGTGCTCAAGGAGGCCGCCCCCGGCTCCAGCGTCGATGACCTGCTGCAAGCGCTGCAGGCCACCGGCGTGTGGATTCAGGACGAGCGCCCGGGCGCGGTCAACCGGATTGCGCCACGCATTCAGCTCGATGACGCCCTGGGCGTGCTGGGCTTGCAGCTGCCCGGCCAGCCGGCGACGCAATCGCCCAGCGGCGCGATCTACAACCATCAGCCGAGCTACCAGTGGCAGGCACGGCCCGCCGAAGAGTCGGTCAGCGGCTATCAGCTCTACATCGCCGATGGCCTGAGCCTGGGCTACACCACCGCGGAACTCAGCCCGGCCGAGGTCGGCTGCGCCAACACCGCGACCTGCGAGCTGGCCCCCGACACCGACATCGCGTTCGAAAACACCGCCGCCACCTGGCGCGTGCGCGCGCGCAACCAGGACGGCTTCGGCGTCTGGAGCGCGCCGGCCAGGTTCTGGGTGGTCACGGCCTTAGAAAACGGGGTGCCAGTCACCGACGTGGCCGGCCCGACCGGCAGCGAGCGCTTTTATTCCATCGAGGTACCGGCCGAGGCGACCAACCTAGAGGCGTCGATCTCCGGCGGCACGGGTGATGCGGATCTGTACGTTTATTCGGCAAGCTCGCCAGACGAGAGCTGCCAATCGACAAACCCCGGCAACGCAGACGACTGCACGATTTCCGGCTTGTCCGGCGCCGTTTATTACATCACCGTCCTGGCCTACGAGGCCTATTCCGGCCTCACGCTGGAGGTGCGCTGGAACGACATTCTGTTTCACGATCGCTTCGAGGCCGAGGGGGATTGACCGAGGCGGGCGTTGCCAAAACGGCCAAATGCGGTAAGCTTGCCGACTGGATCAGGCCTCGGGGGCCGAAAGCAATGAAATCCATCGGTCTCATGGCTGCCGCGGCCATTGCCTGGACGGTCGTTTACTGGCTGGCCGCGCTGCTGCTGGGGCCTGAGCCGCACCGCGTCGAAACCTGGAAAGTCGACGTTCAGTTCGTCTTTTCAGGGGCCGATCGCGGCCAGTATCCCAACGGCATGCCGTTTGCGGCCAGCGACTTGCTCTCACCGGTGGTGTTGGAGCGCGTACTCGACGACATCGACGGCCTGCCGGCGGACGTGGACGCCGCCTGGCTGGGCGATAGGCTGGCCGTCTCGGCTCACTTCCCCGACGCCAGCGAGCTGCGCCAGCAGTACCGCCAGCGCCTTGGCGGCGATCTCAGCCTGGCTGAAATCCGCGAACTGGAATCGGCGTTCAGCCGTGATTTCGAGCGCGGGGCCCGCACCAGCGCACGGCTGTTTCTGATCACCGCGCGCAACGACCTGCCTGTGCCCGAACTGCTCCAGGCCATACCGGCCGCCTGGGCCGATTACATGCGCGAAGAATACGGCGTGTTTCGCACCAACCGCACGCTCTATAGCGCGCGCGCCGTCAGTGCCGACATGTTTACCGAAAGCGATCCGCTGATGGTCTATCTGATCCTGCGCCAGCAAGTCGGGCTGCTGCAGGAGAACGTCGGCTTGCTGCAAGAAGAGCCCAACAGCGGCAACGTCCGCGATCCTGAGTCCGGGCTGGGTCTGGCCGATATTCGGGCCCGCGCCAGTCAGCTCGAGGAACTGGTCCTGGAAGGTCAGCTTCCGCAGGTGCTTGAGGTCGTGGTCTACCAGAACCCCGAACAGGCGCAACGCTTTCTGGAAGTGCGCGTGGCCCAGCAGCAGCAAAACCTGGCCTTGCTGCAGTCCAAGTCCGCTGCCGTCGATCAGGCGTTGGGCGACTATGACATCGAGCAGTCCACCTCATTGGAAGGCGTCGCCGTCGGTCTGGGCGCGGGCGGTGAGGATTTTCTCAGCCGGCTGATTGCGCTGGGCGTGGAAGGCGGCGACCTCGGCTTTCGCCAGGAACTGACCCGCGAGCGCCTGGAATATGATCTGGAAGCGGCCGGTGTTGCCTCCAATATCCAGCGCCTGGGGGCACTGCTGACCGAAATGGACTTGCCGCTGCCGGCCGAGACTTCGGCCGATGAAGCCGAGCGCGTCTTCTTGGAAGAAATCTCTGACCAGCTCGATCGCCTGGTGGTCTCAATCCGCAGCCTGTTCGAGGCCACCGAGCGCCTGGCCGGCCACATCGACCAGCTGCGCTACGGCGAGGATGGCCGCATGTTCAGCCTGGGCGCTTTGCCGGATGAGCCTGAATGGCAAAGCGGCCGCTTTACCGTCGGGCATTGGCAATGGTATGCGGTTTCGCTCGTGGCGGTCTTGCTGGGCGCGGGGCTGTTGCTGCTGGCCGGTGGCGTACTGCGCCGCACCGGGCTGACGGCCCATCATTGATAAAAGTTTTGACATCATGAACGAGACTGCAACCGCACCCGAGGGCGAGTACCGTGCCGACGACGAAATCGACCTGCGCGAGCTGGTCCGCGCCCTGTGGGAGACCCGCATGGTGGTGGCCGTGGCCGTGCTCGGGTTTGCCGGCCTGTTCTGGCTGGCGGTCATCGCGCTGGGCGCGCGCGACGGCATCACCTACAGCTGGGAAACACGGGTTCACTTCACCTTCAGCGGCGCCGAGGACGGCGAGTACCCCAGTGACGAGGACGGCACCAACGCCGATGGCATGCCGTTTTCCAGCGGCGATTTGCTCTCGCCGGTGGTGAT
>JBMCIV010000119.1:0-5255 GCA_048616735.1 Wenzhouxiangella sp.
CCAGCATGGTGATGTAGGCGCCGGCATCGATCCGGTCGAGCTTGTCGTGGCGCTGGAACCACTCCATCACGGTCACCGCATCGACCGGCTGACCCTGCTGGAACAGCTCGGCCATGGCGCGGAAGATCAGGCGGTGGTTTTCGCGGTAGAAGTCGCTTTCATCGACCTGGTCGGCGATCTTGTCCCATGCGTTGGCCGAAAGCATCAGCGCACCCAGCAGGGACTGCTCCGCCTCATTGGAATGCGGCGGGGCCTTGACGTTGCTCAATGAAGAAAGACGGGCTTCGGCCACCATGGATCAGGACACGCTCAAGGGACGCTCACGCAGGGAACCGGCCCAGTATAGGCACTGGCCTGCGGCATGGCCAGCCGGGAGAGCTGCCCCCGCAACCGTAAAGGCTGCGGGGGCAAGACGGAAGGCTGCAGGCCTTCAGCTCTCCTCGCCGGTCACGGTGATCCGTACCTCGGTCTGCACGTCGGCGTGCAGAATCAGGTTGACGGTGTATTCGCCCGGCACCCGGATCGGGCCTTCCGGCATGTCCACCTCGGATTTTTCGACCGCGTGACCGAGTTCGGTCAGCTTGCCGGCGATTTCGTGCGGGTTGATCGAGCCGTACAGCCGGCCTTCCGGGCTGACCGCGGCGGCGAACTCGACCGCTTCGAGGATTTCAAGGGCGGCGCGACGCGCCTCGGCAGCGGCGAGTTTCTCGTTGGCCTGGCGCATCAACTCATCGCGGCGCGCTTCAAAATGCTCGAGGTTTTCCCGGGTTGCCGGCACGGCCTTGCCGCGCGGCAGCAGGAAATTTCGCCCGTAGCCCGGACGAACGTTGACGGTATCGCCCAGATCGCCCAGGTTGTAGACTTTTTCCATCAATATCAGTTTCATGGCGGCTGCGTCCTCAGTGATTGTCGGAGTACGGCAGCAGCGCCAGGTAGCGGGCCCGCTTGACTGCAGTGGCCAGCTGGCGCTGATATTTTGCCTTGGTGCCGGTGATCCGGCTGGGCACGATCTTGCCGGTTTCGCTGACGAAATCCTTGAGCAGATCCACGTCCTTGTAGTCAACCTGCTCGATCCCCTCGGCGGTGAATCGACAGTATTTGCGCCTTCTCATGAATCGAGCCATGATCAACTCTCCCGCTGGGTGGTTTCGGTTTCGGCATCGACACCATCCTCGGCGTCGGCATCATCATCGTCGCCGCTATCGTCTTCGTCGACCACCGCGCGCCGGCGATTGTCGCGCTCGTCCTTGTTTTCCTTGCGCTTGAGCATGATCGACGGCTCGGTCTCGGCCTCGTCCTTGCGCACGATCAGATGACGCAGGATCGCATCGTTGAAGCGGAAAACGCCCTCCAGTTCCTCGAGGGTGGCGGCGTCGCACTCGATGTTGAGCATCAGGTAGTGCGCCTTGTGGAGCTTGGCGATGGTGTAGGCCAGCTGCAGGCGGCCCCAATCCTCGCTGCGATGCACCTTGCCGCCGTTGGTTTCAACCAGCGACTGGTAGCGCTCGAGCATGCCGGGCACCTGCTCGCTCTGGTCCGGGTGGACCAGCAGCACGATCTCGTAGTGTCTCACGTTGTGTACTCCTTACGGTTTTTCGGGACCGCCGCGCGCGACGCGGTTCAGTCCCTGCAAAGCCCCCGGTCGGCGCGATCCAAAAAAGCGTCCGCCGTGGAGCAAGGGCGCCCGCCTGAGGCTCAGGCGAGGCAAGCCGGAAATTATAACCTGAAACAGCCCGTCGGGGCCATAACACGGTTCAGCCGACGGTAAAGCTCTCGCCGCAGCCGCACTCGCCGGTCACGTTGGGATTGCGGAAGCGGAACTCCCGGACCAGGCCTTCATGGACAAAATCGACCTCGGTGCCGACGACCATGGGCAGGGCCTGGTCGGAGACCACCACTTTCAGTCCGCGGGCTTCGAAAACATGATCCGAGGCTTCGGCGGCGCGGGCGATGCCGACATCGTAGGCCCAGCCAGAGCAGCCGGTGCGGCGCACGTCGACGCGCAGGCCGATGCCGCCCTCGCGGGCCATGAACTCGCGCACCCGTTCAGCCGCCGCGTCGGTCAGGGAAATCTGGTCATTGCTCATCAGCTGCCATCCGTTCGGGTTGCTCAATCCATTATTATCAGGGTTATCAACCTCCCATTCAACGACAGGACGCATTCATCATCATGCTGACCGCAAGTGTGCGCGACGTGCTGGCCGGTAAATTCGCCGCCGGTACCGAAGTGCTGGTCCAGGGCTGGGTTCGCACCCGGCGCGACTCGAAAGCCGGGTTTTCCTTTATCCACGTCAACGACGGCTCCTGCTTTGCCAACCTGCAGCTGGTGGCCGACCACAGCCTGCCCAACTACGAAAACGGCATCCTGCGCCTGACCAGCGGGGCTTCGGTGCGCTGCCGCGGCACCGTGGTTGAATCCAAGGGGCGCGGCCAGAACCTGGAAATCCAGGCCGCCGAGGTCGACATCCCGGGCCTGGTCGAAGACCCGGACCACTACCCGATTCAGCCCAAGCAGCACTCCTACGAGTTTCTGCGCACGGTCGCTCATCTGCGCCCGCGCACCAACACCTTCGGCGCGGTCACCCGCATCCGCCACGCCGCCGCGCGCGCCATCCATGAATTTTTCGACCACAACGGCTATTTCTGGGTCAATACCCCCATCATCACCGCCTCCGACGCCGAGGGCGCCGGCCAGCTGTTTCGGGTCAGCACCCTGGATCTGGTGAATCCGCCCCGCACCGCCGGCGGCGACGTCGACTTCAGCAAGGATTTCTTCGGGCGCGAGACCTTCCTGACCGTGTCCGGCCAGCTCAACGTGGAGGCCTTCTGCCTGGCCATGAGCAAGGTCTACACCTTCGGCCCCACCTTTCGCGCCGAAAACTCCAACACCACCCGCCACCTGGCCGAATTCTGGATGGTCGAGCCCGAAGTCGCGTTCGCCGATCTGGACGATCTGGCGACCCTGGCCGAGGAGTTTTTGAAGTTCGTTTTCGCCCGCGTGCTGGAGCGCTGTCCCGACGACATGGCGTTTTTCGCCGAGCGCGTCGAGCCCGAAGCCATCCGGCGCCTGGAAGCCCTGGTCGACAGCCGCTTTGTTCGCATGGACTACGCCGAGGCGGTGAAGATCCTGCAAAACGCAGACCGGAAGTTCGAGTTCAAGCCGGAATGGGGCGTGGATCTGCAGACCGAGCACGAGCGTTTTCTGACCGAGCAGCACTGCAAGGCCCCGGTGGTGGTCATGAACTACCCCGACGAGATCAAGGCCTTCTACATGCGCTTAAACGACGACGGCAAGACCGTGGCGGCGATGGATGTGCTGGCACCCGGCATCGGTGAAATCATCGGCGGAAGCCAGCGCGAGGAGCGCCTCGACGTGCTGACCCGGCGCATGGCCGATCACCAGCTAGACGAAAGCGAGTACGGCTGGTTCCTGGATCTGCGCCGCTACGGCACCGTCCCGCACGCCGGCTTCGGCCTGGGCTTTGAGCGATTGCTCAACTACATCACCGGCTTAGGCAATATTCGCGATGTGATTCCCTACCCCAGAACGCCCGGCAGCGCGCCGTTCTGAGCAACGCGACAGCTCGGCCACGGCGGCGTCAGCCAAACGCCAAACCGGCCAGCCAGAACCAAAAAGGCACCGTCAGCGCCGACAACAGCACGCCCCAGGCGACCATGGCCGGGGCCAGGCGCAGCGCCAGCCCGGCCGAGGTCAGCAGCGCGGCGGCGGTGATCATCGGCGGCATGGCCGACTCCAGCACCGCGACCATGGCCACGTCCGGCCGGGCATCGAGCAGCATGGCCATGAGCAGGGCCAGACCCGGCAACAGCAGCAGTTTGCCGGCCAGACCGATGACCAGCGGCCAGCGATCCCGGCGCACCAGCCGCAGCCGCAGGCTCATGCCGATCGCCAGCGTCACCAGTGGCAGCAGCATGTCGGCAAAACGCTCGACGATCTGCATCAGCCATTCCGGGAACCAGTGGTTGCCAAGGGCCAGCGCAAAGACCAGGGCGATGAACGGCGGAAAGCTCACGATCCGGCGCCCCATGGAGCGCAAATCCGGGTTGGCGCCCTCGCCGTACCAGCCGACCACGAACAGCACGTGGGTGCACACGATCAAAAATGAGCCGAACTGGTCGTAGACCACCGCCAGGCGGATGAACTCCGGCCCCAGCAGGGCTTCGATCAGCGGAAAGCCCAGAAACGAAGTGTTGCCCAGCGGGATCAGCACCAGCAGCGCCGCCGTGGCTTCGCGCGACAGCGACATCAGGCGGGCCAGCGGCACAATCACCGCGACCGTCGCGGCCAGCAGCAGCCAGGGAATCAAGATCAACGGCAGCAGCGACCACGCCGGCTCCAGCGTGGGCACGTGGATCACGATCAGCGCCGGCAGACACAGGGTGATCACCACCTGGTTGAGCACCGCGGGCGTGGCTTCGGGCAAGACGCGGGCGCGGGCAAAAAGCCAGCCGGCCGCGATCAGCGTGAGAATGGTGAGATAGGAGGTCAAGAGCCGGCAAGATCAGCGAGTGCTGATATGATAGGGCATCACCGCCGGAGGGGATCGGAGATCGTGCCGCATTCGGCCAGGGACCGAAGCAGCCGCCTGCCCGTGGCCTGGTTCACCCAGGTATTCGCGGTGCTGTTGCTCATCTGGATCGCGCTCAACGGGCTCAGCGGCCTGGTGATCGGCAGTCTCGCCGCCCTCGCCGGTGCCGGCCTGGGCGCCTGGCTGGCGCCGGAAGCGCCCTACCCCTGGCACCCCTGGCGCTGGCTGGTGTTCATTGGCTTTTTCCTGTGGGAGTCCTTCAAGGGTGGGTCCGATGTGGCCGCGCGCGCGCTCCATCCGGGCCTGCCCATCGACCCCCGTTTCCACGAATACGCGATCAAGCTGCCGGTCGGCAAACCCACCACCCTGCTGGTCAGCTTCATCAGCCTGCTGCCCGGCACGCTCAGCGTCGCCCTGGACCGGCAGCATCAGCGGCTTGTCGTTCATGCCCTGACCGACAGCGCCATGGAGTCGGTTGTGCGGCTCGAGCGCCAGCTCGTCCAGGTTTTCGGCTCAGCGAGACCGCGCCCATGATGGACATCGTGCTGCCGACCATGGTGCTGTTCCTGATCATCAATCTGGTCGCCGGCATGCTGCAGGTCTACCGAGGACCGACCCGCGCTGATCGCATGCTGGCCGCGCTGCTGTTCAGCACCACCACCGTGGCCGCGCTGCTGATCCTGGCCGAGTGGATGGCCCTGCCCT
>JBMCIV010000120.1:0-5186 GCA_048616735.1 Wenzhouxiangella sp.
GGCAATCTCGTCGGGCCGGTCGGTGCGCGAAAAACGCTCGCGTCCCAGCGGCGGCTCCTCGACCAAAAGCTCGTGCAGGATCACGCCCAGCGAATACACGTCGCTGCGGGTATCGATGGCCGCATGCGGGTGGCGAAACTGCTCCGGGCTCATGTATTCCGGCGTGCCGATGGTCTCGGCGCGCGTTCTCCGCCGCTGGCGCTCGGCCGATTCAGCGGCGGTGACGGCAATGCCGAAGTCGATGATTTTCGGCACCGCCTGCCCGTCGACGCGGGTCACCAGGATGTTGGCCGGCTTGAGGTCGCGGTGGATGATGCCTTTCTGGTGGGCGTGCTGAACGCCCTGGCAGATGCGGCCGAACAGCTCGAGGCGTTCGGGCAGCGCCAGGCGATGGTCGCGGCAGTAGGCGTCGAGCGGCACGCCGTCGACGTACTCCATGGCGAAGTACGGGTAACCCTCGCTGGTGGTGCCGGCATCGAAGACCTGGGCGATGGCCGGATGCTGCATCTGCGCCAGCGCCTGGCGTTCGACCTCGAAGCGCGCCAGGTTCGACGGGTTGAGCACCCGCCGGCGGACCAGCTTCAGCGCCACCGCGCGCTCGACCGGCTCGGTCTGGCGGGCCAGAAACACCAGCCCCATGCCGCCGCGACCGAGCTCGCGCACAAGCTCGTAGCGTTCCAGCTCCAGCTGGCGCCAGTGGCTGGACTCGTCGACTTCAGGGCCCAGCGACTCGGCGGCCTCGATCAGGGTCTCGAAGCAGGTCGGGCTGATGTCCTGGGTGGGCTTATCATCGCTGCGGTCGCGGCCGCTCATGGCTTAGCTGGCGGGATCGCGAAGATCGAACAGGGTGACCACGCGCTCCACGCCGCGCACTGTGCGGGCGCGCTCGATGACCGCGTCGGCCTCGGCCTGCGACACCAGGCCCTGCAGGTAAACCACGCCGCGCGTGGCGGTGACCTGGACCCGGGTCGGGTCAAAGCCCTCGAGGCCGTCAATGCCGGCAAAGCTGGCCTTGACCCGGCCGGCGATCCAGCGGTCGTTGCCGGCCTGCCCCAGACTGGCGCGCTGCTGGGCCACGAGCTCGTTGAACAGTCGCTGCACGCCGTCGACCGAGGCCACGGTTTCGGTGGCCCGCTCGATCAAGTCTTGGTCCGGAACTTCGCCGGCCAGCAGGACCCAGCCGTTGAAGGCATTGACCTTGATCCGCGCGTCGCTGCCGAATTCGGCCTGCTCGTAGAGCGAATCGCGCACCCGGATTTCGAGCACGGAGTCGTCGAGCACGGTGCCGACGCTGCGCCGGTCGTGCACGGCCACGCCGGTGACGACCACCCCGCCCACCACCAGTGCGGCGCAGCCCAGAATCTGCGAGACCAGCAGCCCGGCGAGCGTCAGGCGGACCATTGTCTTCATGAAAGCGTTTCTCCACATAGTGTGATTGAACTGCGATAGCGCAACCGACCGGCCCATCAGCCGGCGGCGTCAAAGGCGTTGCGCACCCACAGCGGTTCGGCCTCGGGCTCGTCGATGGCGATGACGTCGAAGCGGCAGGGGCTGGCGGCATAGGCCGGATGGGCCATCAAGAAATGGCGCGCGGCCTGAACCAGCTTGCGCTGCTTGTTGCGATCAACCGTCTCGATCGCCTCGACCCGGGCGCCGGGGGCGCGCAGTCTAACCTCGACAAACACCAGTAAATCGCCGTCGGCCGTGTCGGGGTCGAGCATGACCAGATCGATTTCTCCGGCCCGGCAGCGGTAGTTGCGCTCGAGCACCCGCAGCCCGCTGCGGCCGAGCAGCTGCTCGGCCCGGGCCTCGCCGCGCTGTCCGCTGAGCTGGCGCTCGGTCGAGCTCATTCAGGCACCGCCTGTCCGTCGACGATGCGCACAAACGGCAGGTCGCGCTCAATGCGCCCGGCCTGGGCCAGGCGCAGGCGGCCGGTCATGCCGGCCAGGTAGAGGTCGGGGTCGTCGCCCATTCTGCCCAGCCACGGCAGCAGCTCGAAAGCGTCCACGCCGAGCGCGAACAGGCGCGACAGGGCCGGGTTGTCGAGGCTGTCGTAGCGCTGCGCGGCCTGGCGGCGCTCGTTGGCGGGCTGTCCTTGCTCGAGAAACCAGGGCGCGACCGGCAGCAGCATGCCGTCCAGGTCCTGGTCGCGGCGCGGGTCCGGCGCGCCGGCCAGCGCGTGCGAGGTCGACATCACCGCCAGGTCACCGGCGCCGAAAAAGTTCAGCTGCGGTTTGAGCGCGCGCGCGTCATCGGCGCGCGCCGCCAGAAAGATCAGGTCGGCGTCGGTGCGCCGGGCCGGCTCGAATTCCACGGCCATGCCCAGCGTGCGCGCCAGGCGCTCGCCGCGCTCGCGCGAGCGGTCCAGCTCCAGCAGCACTTCGAGCAGGATGCTGTAATCGACCTGGTTGTCCGGGTAGGCTATGTCGCGCACGATCTCGCCGTTGCCGGCACGGAAGATGTCGCTGAAGGCCTGCCCGACGCGCTGGCCCCAGTCGCTTTGCTGGCGCAGGACCAGGGCGCGCGTATGGCCCTGGACGAGGGCGCGAACGGCCACAAGTTCTGCCTCTTCTTCCGGCGCCAGGGCGTAGCTGGTCGCCAGGCCGGGAAAGTTCGTCAAGTCGTCCAGGTTTTCAGGATGATTCAAAAACAGCACCGGCAGGCTGGCGTCGCCGAGCTCGACCAGACGGTCGACCTGGCGGCGTTCGAGCGGTCCGACCACTTGATCGGCGCCGGCCTCGCGCGCCGCGTACCAGGCCTCGACGGCCGCCGCCGGGTCGTCGTCGACGTAGAAAAACATGAGCTCGGGCCGCTGCGCCGGCTCCATTCGGCTCCAGCGCGAGAGGATGCCGTCGCGCAGGGCCCGGCCCGGTCGCGCCAGGCTGCTGTCGGCGCCCGGCAGAATCAGCGCCACCCGGTCCGGCGGGCGCTGCAGGTCGCGCCAGGCGGCCAGCCATTCCAGCGCCTGCTCGGCCGGGTAATCGGCGTCGGGATGGCGCTTGGCCCATTCATCGAGCAAGCCGGCCAGGCGGGCCGGGTCCAGCAGCGCCGATCGCGCGGTCGCGGCCAGGTCCAGCCATGGCCGCAGGGCGCGCGGCTGGCGCGGATCGGCCAGCAGCGCCTGCAGCCGCGCCAGCGGCAGATCGATCAGCAGGGCGAGGGCCAGCTCGGGCTCGATGGACTCGTCTTTAAGCACGGCGGTGAGCGCGTCCAGGGCTTCGTCGGCGGCCTCCTCGGCGGGCCGTTGGCCCAGGCGTCGGCGCAGGCTCTGGTAACGTGCCTGCAGGCTGGCCGGCAGCTCGGCCTCGATCTGCTCGAGTAGCCAGGCGGCGGTGTCCGGTTCGCGATCGAGCAGGGCCAGCTCGGCCCGGGCCAGGGTCAGGCGCAGGCCGTCGAAGCCGCGGAGATCGTTCGGTCGCAGCTGGTCGAGCAGACGGCGGGCCTCCAGCACCCGACGGGCGCCCAGAAACTGCTCGGCCGCCGTCAGCTGCAGCCGGGCGCGCTCAGGCTCTTCGAGATCGGCCAGCCTGGACTCCAGCGTGGCCAGGGCGCGCGCGTAGTCCCCGGCCTGAATCAGGGCGCTGACCCGTTGCGTCATCTCGGCGCCGGGCGCGCTGGGCCGAACCAGGGGTTCAGGCGCGCAGGCCGCGACGACCAGCAGGCAGACCAGAGCGAAAATCGGGCGCATCATCATGGCTTGGATGATAAACCATCGGCTCGCTTGGCCGAGCCCCTACAATGCGCCGATGAACCCTGATGCCCCAGCAGAATCCGGCACCCTGTGGGTGGTGGCCACGCCGATCGGCAACCTGCAGGATCTGTCCGAGCGCGCGCGCGCAATCCTGGCGACGGTGCCGGTGATCGCAGCCGAAGACACGCGCGTCAGCGCTCGCCTGCTCGGGCATCGCGAGACGCCGGCGCAGATGGTGGTCTTGAACGAGCACAGCGAACGGCGCCAGGTCGACGGTCTGCTCGACACGCTGGCGGCGGGCGCCGACGTGGCCCTGGTCAGCGACGCCGGCACGCCGCTGATTTCCGACCCGGGCTTCCGGCTGGTCTGCGCCGCCCACCAGGTCGGCTTTCGGGTCAGCCCGGTGCCCGGGCCGTGCGCGGCCATTGCCGGGCTGTCGGTGGCCGGGCTGGCCTCGGACCGGTTCTGGTTCGAGGGCTTTCTGCCGGCCAGGGCCGGCGCCCGGCGCGCCCGCCTGCAGGCCCTGGCCGCGCTCCCCGCGACGCTGATCTTCCATGTTCCGGCGCGCGCTCTGACGGCCGCGCTCGATGACTGCATCGACACCCTGGGCGGCGATCGCATGGCCGCGCTGGGGCGCGAACTGACCAAGCTGCACGAGACCGTATATCGCGCGCCCCTGAGCGCGCTGGCCGCGTTTTGCCGCAACGACAGCAACCAGGCGCGCGGCGAAGCCGTGCTGCTGGTGGCAGGCTGCAGCGACGACGCCCTGGCCGCGGTCGACCCCACGGCGCTGGCGCGCGAGCTGGCCGGTGAACTTGCGCCGTCGCGGGCCGCCGGCGTGCTGGCGCGGCTGACCGGGTTGAGCCGCAAGCAGGCTTTCGCGCTGATCGAGCGCATCCGTGGTGACGAACCCTCACCCGGCGAAGGCTAAAATCCACGCCATGATCGTGATCGTACTGGCCCTGCTTGCCGCCGTCATCTTTTTGCCGCAGTGGTGGGTCAAGCGCGTGCTGGCGCGCTATCGCACCCCGCGCGATCGTTACCCGGGCAGCGGCGCCGAGCTGGCCCGCGAGCTGCTCGGCCGCCTGGGGCTGGAAGCGGTCCGGGTCGAGCGCGGCGAGCCGGGCCAGGATCACTACGATCCTGAAGCGCGCGCCGTGCGCTTGAGCCCCGAGCACTACGATTTCGGCTCGCTGACCGCGATCACGGTGGCCGCGCACGAGGTTGGCCACGCCGTTCAGCACGCCGACGGCTATCGGCCGCTTTTGTGGCGCACGCAGCTGGTGAAGTCGCTGCAGCGCCTGCAGCGCTTCGGCGTGATCATGATCGCGCTGATGCCGGTGGTGCTGCTGGCGCTGCGCCTGCCCAGCGCCGGCGTGGCTTTGCTGGTGGTGGGCCTGGCCAGCCTGGCTTCAGGCATTGTCGTCCACCTGATGACCCTGCCGACCGAGCTCGACGCCAGCTTCCGCCGCGCCCTGCCGCTGCTGGTCAAGGG
>JBMCIV010000121.1:0-5185 GCA_048616735.1 Wenzhouxiangella sp.
GGCGAGCTGTTTGCCGACCCGCGCCATCCCTACACCGAGGGTTTGCTCAACTCGGTTCCGCGCCTCGACCAGCCGCGCTCGGGCATTCTCAACGCCATTCCGGGCAACCCGCCCAGCCTGTTCACGCTGCCCAAGGGCTGCCCGTTTTCGGATCGCTGCCTGTATGCCTGGGAAAAGTGCCGCGAGCGGCCGGCCCTGGAACCCGTGGCCGAAGGGCGCTTGAAGCGCTGCCATCTTAAGTCGCTGCCCTCGCGGGAGGAAAGCGCATGACGACGCGCGCGCCGGTCCTCAAAGTGCGCGATCTGGCAGTCCATTTCCGCGTCGATCGCGGCCGCTTTTTCCGCCACGACTACCAGACGCTGCGGGCGGTAGACAACGTCAGTTTCGATCTCTACCCGGCCGAAACGCTGGGGATTGTCGGTGAGTCCGGCTGCGGCAAGTCCACCCTGGCCCGGGCGATCCTTGTCCTGGTGCGGCCCCAGGCCGGTTCGGTGGTCTGGCTGGGGCAAGACCTGGCCGAGCTGAGCGAAGAGGCGATGCGCCTGAAGCGGCGCGAAATCCAGCTGATCTTTCAGGATCCGTCCGGGTCGCTGGATCCGCGCATGACCGTCGGCGAAATCGTCGCCGAACCCTTACGGGTGTTCTACCCGTCGATGAGCCGCCTCCAGGTCCGCGAGCGCGTGGCCGGCATGATGAAGCTTGTTGGCCTGTCGCCGGATCAGATCAACCGCTACCCGCACGAGTTTTCCGGCGGTCAGTGTCAGCGCATCGGCATCGCGCGCGCCCTGGTGGTCAACCCGCGCCTGGTAGTGTGCGACGAGCCGGTCAGCGCGCTTGATGTGTCGATCCAGGCCCAGATCGTCAACCTGCTCAAGGATCTGCAAAAAAAGCTGCAGCTTTCGCTGATCTTCATCGCCCACGATCTGTCCGTGGTCCGCCACGTCTCAGACCGGGTGCTGGTGATGTACCTGGGGCGGGTCATGGAAATCGCCGACCGCGACCGCATCTATCTCGATCCGCGCCATCCCTATACCCGCGCGCTGATCGAGTCCGTGCCGATTCCGGATCCGGTGGCCGAGCGCGCGCGCGTGCGGCGGGCGCTGGAGGGCGATATGCCCTCGCCGCTGGAGCCGCCCACCGGCTGCGTGTTTCGAACGCGCTGCCCGTTCGCGGCCCCGGTCTGCGCCGATCGCGTGCCGCCGCTGGAAACCCTGGAGAATGGCCGCCAGGTCGCCTGCCTGCGGCATGAAGAGATCAGGGCGCTGGCCGCGGATTCGGGTACGCCGTCGACCGGGAAGGAAGCGAACGAGAGCTGATGCGGAAGCGTTGCTCGTCGACCTCGAGTTCGCCCAGTTCGGACAGCAGATCGACCACGCTGTGGCCGTTTTGCGCACCGTCAGACAGCGTTTGCGGCGCGAAGCTGACAAGCCAGTTTTCCAGTTCGTCCAGCTCGCCGGTGCCGCTTATCGCCGGGGTTGGCTGACCAGCTTGCCAGCGGCCCTGGAAGAACGTCTGCTCGCCGAGCTGCAGGCGTTCGAGTTCAATAACCAGGCCGTCTGCGGCCATTTCCTGCCAGGCGCCGGCCAGGGTCATCAGGGCCATGCCCTCGCTCATCGAGCCAGGACTGCTTTCGGCCAGCTGCCCCACACCCTGAACCAGCAGTTCGAGCTGCGCCGGGTCGATCGGCCCGGCGCGCAGGGTCACGACGGCCGAACCCAGCTGGGGCGTGCGGGCCTGCAGATCCAGGCCCAGGCTGATGCGGCCGTCGTCGCCTACTCGCCGCAGGCCGCGCGCGCGCGCGTCGAGCAGGCGCGGCGCTTGTTCATTCAGATCGACCCGCTCGGCGTTGACGACCAGGCTCACCGGCTGACCGGCGACCTGGGACAGGTTGAGTGAAAGTTGCTGGGCCAGCAGCCCGCCCTGGGCTCGTGTTCGGAAACGCTCGGCGAGGGCGCGAACGTGCCAGCTGCCGGTCAGGCCAAGGTGGCCCTCGACGCGGGCCGCGCGCGGCGTCAGCGGAGAATCAAGCTCGCCTTCAAGCGCCAGCCAGCCGGTCTTGAGCGGCGGGAAGTGCCGAGCCCGCAGCACCAGGTCCAGGTCGGTTTCGGACTGGATCTGCAGACGCGATCCGAACCAGCCGGGCCGATAGTCGGTCTGTGCGGCATCCGACCACTCCGCCAGCCATGTCGGCACCGCATCGCGCAGGTAGAGGCCCACCAGCGCCGGCATCAACAGCAGCCAGGCGGCAACCAAGACCAGCACCCCTATAATGATCAGCTTTCGCATCGGCCGGCTGCCTGTGTTTGATCATGGATGAACAACGCGTCGTGCCTGCGGCGCTGGAACAGCGGCGCGGCCAGCTCGGTGCAGGCCTGGATCGGCTGGGTCTGGCGGCCACGATCGATCAGCAGGACGCTTTACTGCGTTTCCTCGCGCTGATGCAGCGCTGGAATCGAAGCTACAACCTCTCGGCGGTGACCGAGCCGGCGGAAATGGTAGCACGTCACCTCCTCGACAGCCTGGCGCTGGCGCCGTACCTGGACGGCTCCCGCTTTATCGATGCCGGCACCGGTCCCGGCCTGCCGGGCGTGCCGCTGGCGATTTTGTACCCCGATCGCCGTTTTGTCCTGCTCGACAGCAACGGCAAGAAAATCCGCTTCCTCAACCATGTCCGCCGCGAGCTGGGGCTAGAGAACATCGAGCCGGTGCAGGCCCGGCTGGAGGCCTACCGCTCGACCCCCGCGCCCGATGCGATTCTCGCCCGGGCGCTGGCACCGCTGGCGCGACTGGCCGCCTGGGCAGACTACTGGCTGGCGCGCGGAGTGCCGCTGCTGGCCATGAAGGGCGATCTTTCCGAAAGCGAACGGCGGGCGGTGCCGGCACCGTACAATGTGACGCTGGTGGAACTGGAGGTTCCGGGGCTGCACGCGCGGCGGTGCCTGGCAACGGTCGGAAAAAAATGACACAAAGCAAGTGCCGGATCGTCGCGGTGGCCAACCAGAAGGGCGGCGTCGGCAAGACCACCACGGCGCTCAACCTCGCCGCCGGCCTGGCCGAACTGGACCGCCGGGTGCTGCTGATCGACATGGACCCCCAGGGCAACTCCACCACCGGCTGCGGCGTCGAGCTCGAGCAGCACGAGGCTACAGTATGCGAAGCCCTGCTCGGCGAGCAGAGCGCCGCCAGCCTGGTGCGGCGCGTGGAAGAGATGAAGATCGACCTGATCCCGGCCAACGGCGACTTGACCGCCGCCGAGGTCGCCCTGCTCGAGCTCGACGACCGCGCCGGCGTGCTCAAGCAGGAGCTCGAGCCGCTACGAGAGCGCTACCACCACATTCTGATCGACTGCCCGCCGGCGCTGAACGTGCTCACGCTCAATGCGCTGACCGCCGCCGACGGCGTGCTGATTCCGATGCAGTGCGAGTACTATGCCCTGGAGGGTCTGACCGCGCTGCTCAACACCATCGAGCAGGTGCAGGATTCGGTCAACCCGGCGCTGGAAATCGAGGGCCTGGTCAGGACCATGTTCGACGTTCGCAACAATCTCTCCGGCGCCGTCTCGCGCCAGCTGCAGGAGCATTTCGGAAGCAAGCTGTTCGCGACCGTCATCCCGCGCAACGTGCGCGTGGCCGAGGCGCCCAGCTACGGCCAGTCGGTGATCCAGTACGACCGCGAGTCGCGCGGTGCGATTGCTTACCTGGGGCTGGCCGGCGAGTACCTGCGGCGCTGCCGCGGAGAGCGCCCGTGACTGCTACGCGCAAGAAAAAACCCCTGGGCCGCAACCTGGGCGCCCTGCTCGGCAAGTCGCGCGGCGAAGCCGGGCCGGCCACCGCCAGCGACGATCGTTCGATCCTTAAGGACCTGCCCCTGGATGCGATCCAGCCGGGCCGCTATCAGCCGCGCTCGGCCATGGACCCGGACCGTCTCGAGGAGCTGGCCGAATCGATCCGCGCCCAGGGCCTGGTGCAGCCGGTGGTGGTGCGCCCGCTGGCCCGGCCCGGCTCGTACGAGCTGATTGCCGGCGAACGGCGCTGGCGCGCCTGCCGCATGGCCGGCAAGGACCACATCCCCGCGATCATCCGCGAGGTGCCCGACGAGGCCACGCTGACCCTGGCCCTGATCGAGAACATCCAGCGCGAGAACCTCAACCCGCTCGAAGAGGCGACCGCGCTCAAGCGCCTGATCGACGAATTCGAGCTGACCCACGGCCAGGCGGCGGAAAACGTCGGGCGCTCGCGGACCGCGGTGACCAATCTGCTGCGCCTGCTGGAGCTGGCCCCGGAGGTGCGCGAGCTGGTTGACCAGCGCCAGCTCGACATGGGCCACGCCCGGGCCCTGCTCACGCTGGAGCGCGCCGACCAGGTGCGCGCCGCGCAGCAGGTGGTCAACCTCGAGCTGTCAGTGCGCCAGACCGAAGCCCTGGTTCGGCGGCTGCGCGAAGGCCAGCCGCAGTCAACGCGCTCGCCCGCGCCGGCCCGCAGTCCCGACCTCGAGCGCCTGGAGCGCGAGCTGAGCGAGACCCTGTGCGCGCCGGTCAGCCTGAAACACCAGGCCAGCGGCAAGGGTCAGGTCTCTATTCGCTACACCAGCCTCGACGAGCTCGACGGAATCCTGGAGCGGCTGCGGCGATGAAGGGCTCGGCGCGCCCCGGAAATCGCCCCGAGTCCTTGCCGCTGTTGGAGGCGGGCTGCTATACTTCACCGGCTTCGCGGATTCGTGCTCGGCAATGTCATCAGCCGGGCCTGCGCAACAAGGCTTGGGAGTTCCCTGAGATCGAGATTGGCCCGGCCCCGGCCGGACTGGCGGGCTGAATGGTTGAGCCGGCTTCTCAGGATACCGATGCGGCCCTGGCCCGGGTGATCGCGTGGCTGTTGCGCAGCCAGGCGCTGATCACGGTTGCGGTTGCGCTCATGTTCGGGCTGGCGGGCGGTGTGTCGATGGCCCTGGCGGCGATGGCGGGTGGATCGATCGGGCTGCTGCTGACCGCGATCACCGGTCTGAGGGTGGCGCTGTCATCGGGCAGCGAGGCCAAAGCCATGGTGCGGACGTTTTATCGCGCCATGGCGCTGAAATTCGTGCTCGCGGTGATCTTGTTTATCATCGTGGCAAAATGGTTTCCCGGCTATTTCTTGCCGGTGGTGGCCGGATACTTCGCCACTTTGATGGCTAACTGGCTGGCAATGCG
>JBMCIV010000122.1:0-5159 GCA_048616735.1 Wenzhouxiangella sp.
TGCACCACACGGCAAAGTCGGCGCCGATATCGTGCAGCGCCAGCGGCACGTTGCCGACGGCGTGGGCCAGGTCCAGGCCGAGCACGCTGCCGGCCTTGCGGCAGGCCCGGGCGATGCGGGCCAGATCGAAGGCCTGGCCGGTGGCGTACTGCACGCCCGGCCACAGCACCATGGCGACCTGGTCGCCGTAGCGCTCCAGGTAGTCCTCCAGGTCCTCCTCGTGCAGCAGTCGGTCGCGGCGCGGGGCCAGTTCAGCCAGGTCGCGCTTTGGATCCAGGCCGTGCCACTGCAGCTGCGAGACCACGGCGTAGCGATCCGAGGGGAAGGCGCCGCGCTCCATCAGCAGGCGTCGCCGCCCGCCTTCGGGCCGGAAGAAGCTGGTCATCATCAGGTGCAGATTGAGGGTCAGGGTGTTCATCACCACGACCTCGTGGGTCTTGGCGCCGACCATCTCGGCCAGCGTGTCTAGCCCCAGCCGATGGAATTCCATCCACGGCGTCGGACCGTCGAAGTGGCCGATCACGCCCATCTGCGCCCAGCGCTCGAGCTGGGCGTTGACCGCATCGGCGGCCGCGATCGGCTGGCAACCCAGCGAGTTGCCGACCAGGTACAGGCAGTCGCCGCCGCCGGGCGCGTGCGGAATGCGGAAGCGGTCGCGGAACTGGCCGGGCGCGCTGTCGGTCTGGATCACGGTCATGGGCGTGTATCCCGTAAAAATCGAAAGATTACCATCGGCCGGGATAGCGCACGGCAACGGTCAATCGGTGCCGCTGCCTTTCCTGCGCCCAGTGTCAGGGCGCAGGCTCGAAGCGGTCAGCAAACACCGGATCACCTATGTCCATCCCGAACAGGATGTAGGTGCTACCAGTGTTGTTGTTGCTGCCCGGGCATCGAAAGCTCAAGTTCATGCAGCCAGATACTCCTTCGGGTTGCAGACCTGCGCCGTCTTCGTTGCTTGAACCCACGTTTGCAAGCCACTTCCCTGGCTCTCGTGGTCGTTCATCGAAAAGATTGCCGGCGCGAGATGTCGTGTTTTTCGAGTGTTTTCCGATTGGGTTTGTATTCCCCTTTTGAAGAGCACTCTTTGATCATGAATCCGGATTGTCTGGCCTGCCGCATCCGAACCCGATTCCGATGCACTGTCCTGTTGCTGATGATCTTGCTGATCCCCATGACTTCGGCATCGGCCGATGTTGTGCTTCGGGTCGGATCCGGCTGCACCTACAGCAATATCCAGGCTGCCATCAATGCCATTCCCATCCAGGGCAGCGGCGTGATTCGCATCCGCAGTGGAACCTTCAACGAGAACCTCAGCATCGTTGGAAAAACCGTCGAACTGCTGGGCGGCCACGCCAACTGCACCACCACCTCACCTACCGGCACGACCCAGATCAACGGCTCGGGCAGTACTTCTTCGGTGATTTCCTTCCTGGTCCTGGCCGGGCCAACCAATGCCAGCCATACCCTGGTGACCGAGCGTCTGCTGTTGTTCGGGGGCACCGGCAATGCGCTCTCTCCGGGCGGTGGAATCACGGTGTTCGCCGATACCGGTCGCACTGCCGCGGTGACCCTGGAGCAGACCATTGTGCGCGGCAACCAGACCAGTTTGCGCGGCGGCGGCATCATGATGCATGGGCCGGGCAGCGGTTCGCTGACGCTGCTGGGCAATTCCCAGATCGACGGCAACCGGGTCACCGGCACTTCGCCATACGGCGGGGGACTCTACTGTGCCGGCAACTTCGGGATTCTCGTGATCGGTGGTTCCGTTTTGGGCAACACCGCCGGTGCGGCCGGCGATAGCAGCGGCCGCGGGGGCGGCATTTATCTCGACGGCTGCGACATGAACTGGTTTGCCCAGAATGCCCTGGCGGTCAGCGATGATGCCAGCCTGCGCAACAACGTCGTCTACGGCAACGGCGCCGGGCTGTATGCCGAAGGCGCAGCGGATGTGAGCCTGAGCGGTTCGCACTTCGCCCTGGGCGGGTCGATCAGCTCGCGTCCTCTGCGCATTCGTGACAACCGTGCCATTGGCGCCACTGGCTCGGGCGGTGGGGTCGCGGGTGGCATTGGCGGCGGGGTCTACGCAACCGGTGCCGGTACCGAGGTCACGGTGGATCGCGCCTGGACCTACAACAATGAGGCCGACGCGGCCGGCGGTGCCTTTTCCAGTCAAGATGGCGCTTTTGTCGAGGTGGTCCGTGCCAGCCAGACCTGCCACACGCCGAGAAACTGCTCCCGCATCTTCGACAACCATGCCACGATCGCCAGCGGAGCGCTGGAGGTTCGTCGCGCCCAGGCAACGATCAGTCGAACCATCGTGACGCGCAATGACTCGGTTTTCGGGGGTGTCGGGACGCGTGCTTCGATCTACGGTTTCGAGAGTACCGTTCGCGTTCGGGACTCACTGGTTCACGGTCCGGTTGGCCCGGGTCATGCGCTGGCGAGCTGGGGTGGCGAAATGAGAGTCGAGCGCTCGACGATTGCCGATACCAGTCCTAGCCGGGCGGTGTTCGGACTTAACGGCAACGCTCGGCTGGACTTGTTCAACTCCATCGTTCACGAGGCTGCCGGTGGACCTGTCGTCAATGTGGGCGGTGGTACGCCGACGGCATCGGTCGACTGCGTGCTCTGGCACGATGACGGCCTGGCCGGTTTCGGCAGTGCGACCAGAACGGTCCTGGGGGATCCGCGCTTTGTCGATCGCCAGAACGATCTGTTCTACCTCCGGCCGGGCTCCCCGGCGATCAATTTCTGCAACGTTGCGCCGCCGGCGCCGGCCGTTGATCTGGACTGGAATCCGCGCGGCATCTGTCACAGTGTCGAGCCGCCGATCTGCCCGGTCGAGCAGATCTACGATCTCGGCGCCTATGAGTTTCCGCTTGGCCTGTTTAGTGATCGCTTCGAGGCCCGCTGAAAGCCATCTACATCGCCCCCCTGAGATGGGTTGATGCGCGGTTTCGATCTCATCGACCGCAGGAGGTCTTGAGGCTGCAGGTCTTGCGTCAGGTCCGGCCGGCTGCCATGCAGCAAGCGGCTGGCGCTAAACTGCCCGCCTGGATAAATGCCCGCGTCGCCGAGCCATGAAGGTTTCCGATTTCCAGTTCCATCTGCCCGAGCGCCTGATTGCTCAGCATCCGCTCCCCGAACGTTCGGCCAGCCGGCTGCTGACCCTGGATCGGCACAGCGGCGAGATCGCCGACCGCCGGTTCGCTGAACTGCCCGATCTGCTGCGGGCCGATGACCTGCTGGTGTTCAACAACACCCGGGTGATTCCGGCGCGGCTGTGGGCGGCCAAGGACACCGGCGGGCGGGTCGAGATTTTGATCGAGCGGCTGATCGACGCGCGTTCGGCCACCGCGCAGCTGCGGGCCAACCGCAAGCCCACGCCGGACAGCGCTCTGGTGATCGAAAACGGCGCCCGGCTGCGGGTGACCGGGCGCGAGGGCGAATTCTGGCGCCTGGAGATCGAGCGCGGGCCGGACTGGCCGGCGCTGCTGGAGGCGGTCGGCCACATGCCGCTGCCGCCCTACATCGACCGGGCCGACGAGGCCGAGGACCGCGAGCGCTACCAGACCGTCTACGGCCAGGTGCCCGGTGCGGTGGCCGCGCCGACCGCCGGGCTGCATTTCGACGAGAATTTGCTGGGCCGGATCGACGAGTTGGGGGTGCGGCGGGCCTTCGTCACCCTGCACGTTGGCGCGGGCACCTTCCAGCCGGTGCGCGCGGAGCGCATCGAAGAGCACGTCATGCACGCCGAGTGGCTGCAGGTCGACCAGGCGCTGGTCGATGCGGTCGCCAAAACCCGCGCGCGCGGTGGGCGGGTCATCGCGGTCGGCACTACGGCCGTGCGGTCGCTGGAAACCGCCGCCGCCTCCGGCCGGCTCCAGCCCTACACCGGCGACAGCCGCCTGTTCATCTATCCCGGCTACGAGTTCCGCGTGGTCGATGCCCTGATCACCAACTTTCATCTTCCCGGCTCGACCCTGATCATGCTGGTCTCGGCGCTGGCCGGTCGGGATCAAATCCTGGCCGCCTACCGGCATGCTGTCGAGCAGGAATATCGCTTTTTCAGCTACGGCGATGCGATGTTGATTGCGTAGGCGTCGTTTGATGGAGGGCGAGGTGGCTTCGAGGCCGGCCGGGGTGGGGAGGACCCCCTTCAGTTCGACGCGTGGCGAGGCCTTCAGGGGGTCCTCCCCACCCCAACCGTCTGGCTTCCGGTGGATAGTGTGAGCAGCGCGATTTCTTCAGGCGTGACCCGCCTTGTCTGATCGAAGTCGTCAAGCACGAGTGGGCAACAGGCCTGGAGCGAGGCGGTGGGGAGGCATCACTGAAGGCCTCGCCACGCGTCGAACTGAAGTGATGCCTCCCCACCGCCTCGCTGCCGAAGCCACCAACGCCCCCCCAGCAAGTATCAATCGAAGCCAACATCTCGATCCATACAGAACATTTCCGAAGCCGATGCTGAGGCCGCGGTCATTCCACCGGAACGGCAGACAGGCGCTTTTTTCCGGCCGGCCTGCTGTAGGATGCGCCGTACCCTGCTGATGGCCCGCTGACATGAAATTCGATCTTCTCCACAGCGCCGACGCCGCCCGCCGCGGCCGCCTGAGCTTCGAGCGCGGCACCGTCGAGACGCCGGCTTTCATGCCGGTCGGCACCTACGGCACGGTCAAGGCGATGACGCCGGAGGAGCTTCGCGCAACCGGGGCCGAAATCATTCTGGGCAACACCTTCCACCTGATGCTTAGGCCCGGAACGGAGGTGATCGCCGCCCACGGCGACCTGCACGATTTCACGGCCTGGTCGGGGCCGATCCTGACCGACTCCGGCGGTTTCCAGGTCTGGAGCCTGGCCGAGCTGCGCCAGATGGACGAGCGCGGCGTGACCTTCGCCTCGCCGGTCGACGGTTCGCGGGTGTTCCTGGGCCCGGAAGAGTCGATGGCGGTGCAGCGCGCGCTGGGCTCGGACATCGTGATGATTTTCGATGAGTGCACGCCATATCCGGCCACGCAAGACCAGGCCGCCGATTCGATGCGCCGCTCGCTGCGCTGGGCGGCGCGCTCGAAGACCGCCCACGGCGACAGCCCGTCGGCCCTGTTCGGTATTGTCCAGGGGGGCATGCACGCCGGGCTTCGGGCCGAGTCGGCGGCGGGACT
>JBMCIV010000123.1:0-5135 GCA_048616735.1 Wenzhouxiangella sp.
CTCGTCGGCAGGACAAGCAGCACGGCGCTGCTCGCCCGGCAACCAGACGCGTCTGGTGGTCGCCGATCACCAGCGTGCACGGCTTGCCGCTCAGCAGCAGCCCCAATTCCACGGGCATGCCCCCGCGCAGCTGGACGGCCCGCTGCACGAACGCGGCGTGGAACAGCGAGGTCAGCTGAGGCAAATCGGCCGCATAAACCATGTAACCATATCCGTCGTCGATCGTACACCCGTGGTGACGTCCACCGGCCTCGCAGAACAGGGCGTGCAGCGGGTGATCGGGTTGATCGTGGGCAAAGCGTCGAATCTGTTCGGGCCGGCCGGATTCGATCAGGTTGATCCCGGCCGTGGTTCCAATCCACAGCCTGTCGCGGCTGTCGATCATCAGGCGCTGAACGCGGTTGGCGGCCAAAGCGTGGGGATCGGCCTGGTCAGCCAGAAACTGGACGAAGGTCTGCTGTTCGCCATCCCAGTACTGCAAGCCGTTGCCCCAGCTGCCGACCCAGAGCCGGCCATCGTCGCTGACCCGCACGGTCGAGATGTTGCTTCGGGCATTGTTTTCGACCAGCCCGTCCGACCACGACACCCAGTCCTCGCTGTCGAAACGCAGGATGCCGTCGGTGTCACCGGCAAACCAGAGGAAACCGAAAGGGTCCTCGAAAATTTCATAGACGGTGGACTGCCGTCCGCCGAGGTGATCGGACAGGCGGTCGAACTCAAAATGCGCGCCGCGCTCCCGGGCAGCGGCGCTACCGGCGAAAAGGACCAGGAAAAAGCCGCCGGCCAGGGCCGTGAAGCGCCAGCTTGACCGCCTGCCGAGTTCCCTTTTCATGCCTCGCAGTGTAGCAGTGCAGGCGCCCCGACAGGCCGGCCAAACAGACCGATGCGGTGCCTGTCGCTGTCGCTTCAGGCCGCCTTGGTGGGATACAGTTGATGTGGGTCAAGCGTGCTCGCGCCGCGGTCTGCTAGATTGCAGTCTCGTTTAAATATTTCAGGCAGGTGCACCATGGGTATCGGCAATATCGGCGTTCCCCAGCTGATCATTCTTCTCGTTGTTGTCATGCTGGTCTTCGGGACCAAGAAAATTCGCAGCCTGGGCGGCGATCTCGGCGGTGCCATGCGCGATTTTCGCAAGGGCATGAACGAAACCGAGTCCGCGGTCGAAGAGGCGGTCGAAGAAGTCCGGAGCGAACCGGCCGCCAAGAGCTGATTCTTGATCGCCGGCCGCTCCGGGCGAATTGATCCGCTAGTGGCCCACTAGCCGCGCTCGTAGTGGCGACGGTCGTTGCGTGTGCCGGTGTAGTACAGCCCGCCGGCCAAGCCGAAGTCGGCCGGGTTCAGCGTTTCGGTGCGGTCGGCCGCTTCGCTGGCGCGGACCAGGCTCTCGTACTCTGCGATGCTCAGGCGCCGGCGCCTGGCCAGCGCCGGCGTCGGGTCGAGCGCTGACTGCCACCGTCCCGCCGTGGCGCTGATCTTGCCCAGGCAGTGGGTGGCGCCGCAGCCGCTGCCGTAGGAAAACAGGCTGATATCCCTGCCGGCCAGCGCGCCGCCAGCCTGGCGCAAAAGATCGATCAAGGCCAGAAACAGCGATCCGGTGTAAATGTTGCCGACCTCGGCGTTGAGCGTGAGCCACGGCGCGCACAGGCGTTCGTAGCTTTCGGTCAGCTGCTGCCAGGAGGCCGCCTCGGCTTTGCTGATGGTATGGCCCAGTTCCATTTCCATCTCGCGCTGGTGGGCCTTGAAGGCCATCTTGACGAACGGCACGTGGTACAGGCAGGCGCTGAGGCTGTCGAGCAGATCGTGCTGATCACCGACCGCGTCCAGGCGCGCGCCTTTCAGCGCGTCGAGGTAGCACTGGATGGAATAGTGGCCGTCGGCCAGGGCGTGCTTGGAGTACAGCGGCCGCCAGAAATCCATCACCTGGCGGGTATAGTCGCCGATGGTGCGCGGCTGGATCTGCAGCAGGCGCGGCTGATCGGAAACCACCATGGCCACCGCACCCGCGCCCTGGGTCGGCTCCCCGGGCGTTCCCAGACCGTAGCTGGCGATGTCGGACGCGATCACCAGCGCCTTGCGCCCGCGTGCCCGGCCCGAAGCGATCCAGTCCATCGAAGAGGTCAGCCCGGCCATGGCGCCGTAGCAGGCGTGCTTGGTCTCGAAGGTGCGGCAGCGCTCATCCAGCCCCAGCAGATCGTGGGCATAAACGGCCACCGGCTTGCTGTGATCGACCCCGGTCTCGGTGCCGACGATCAGGGTGCCGATCTCGGCCGGGTCGACGTCGAAGGCCTTGAGCGCCAGGGCGCCGGCTTCAACCGCCATGGTGACCGTGTCCTCGCAGGGGCTGGCGATGGCCATGCGGTTCTGGCCCAGGCCGTGGGTGAATTTGGCCGGGTCGACGCCGCGGGCGCGGGCCAAATCGGCCAGGTCGACGAAAGCAGCCGGACCGGCAAAGGCCAGCGCGTCGATACCGACGGAAATAGAGTCATTCATTTTTTCTAGGATACCGTAACCATCTTGCGTCGCATGAACGCGATCTGGGTCTGCAGCGGCAACTCCTTTGGGCAGACGTCGTGGCAGCCGAGCAGGCTCATGCAGCCGAACACGCCGTCATCGTCGCCGATGAGCTGGTAGAAATCGGGGTCGGTGCGCTCATCGCGCGGATCCAGCCGAAAGCGCGCGATCTTGTTCAATCCGACCGCGCCAACAAAGTCCTCGCGCATCCGCGCCGTGCCGCAGGCGGCGATGCAGCAGCCGCATTCGATGCAGCGGTCGAGCTCGTAGATCTGCTCGGCCAGTTCCGGCTCCATGCGCTCTTCCAGGGCGTGGATGTCGGGTGTGGACTGCTCGTGAATCCAGGTCTCCAGGCGCTCGCTCATGCCGCGCATCCATTCGCCGGTGTCGACCGACAGATCGCCGATCAGCTTAAACAGCGGCAGCGGCGCCAGGCTGATCTCGGCCGGCAGGGTCGAGGTCAGGGTCCGGCAGGCCAGGCCGGGCCGGCCGTTGACGACCATGCCGCAGCTGCCGCAGATCCCGGCCCGGCAGACGAAGTCGAACTGCAGGTCGGGCGCGAACCGTTCGCGGATCTCGTTTAAGGCGATGAACAGGGTCATGCCCTCGTATTCCTCGAGCTCGAAGCGCGCCACCTGCGGCACGCTGTCGGGATCGGCCGGGTTGTGGCGCAGAATCTTGAAAACCAGGGTGCGGCCCGGGGCCGGTTGATCGGTCTTCATGCAGTGGCCTCCAGGCGCTGGTTGCGCGGCCGGTACTTTTCCGGCAGCAGGTGATCGAAGGGCATCAGCGCGGCCTGACGTTCGTGGCGATCGTCGGCATCGACGGTTTCGAGAATCTTCTCGATCCGGGCATGACGCTCGGCGCTGTCGGGATGGTCGATGTGGTTGCGCGTGCCGTAGCCGCGAAAGCCCGGCGGCAGCTCCATGTCGGCCACGTCGATGGCTTCGTAATCGAGCTTCGGCCGGCTGGATTCGGCATCCGGCCAGGTGGTGATGGAGCGGTTGAGCCAGTCGCGGTCGTTGCGCTGCGGAAAGTCTTCGCGAAAGTGCGCGCCGCGGCTTTCGGTGCGCTCGCGCGCGCCCAGCGCGGCGCACAGGGCCAGCTTGAGCATCTTCGGCAGGCGGTAGGCGGCGACCAGCTCGGGGTTGGGTCCCGGTGCGCGGCTGCGCACCCCCAGATCGCGGCTGCGCGCAAGCAGATCCTCCAGCTCGTCGACGGCGCGGTCGAGTTCTTCGCCGGTGCGGAAGATGCCGACCTGGTCGATCATGATCTCTTCCATGCGCCGGCGGATCGGGCCGGCCTGCTCGCGGCCGCCGCCGGAGACCAGCCGGTCCAGCCCGGCCTGTTCGCGCTCGACGAACTCGCGCACCAGCCCGGTGGAAACGTTGATGTCACTGGACGCGTCAGCGCAGTAGTCGGCGATGAATTCGGACACGATCATGCCGGCCACCACGGTCTCGGCGACCGAGTTGCCGCCCAGCCGGTTGAACCCGTGCATGTCCCAGCACGCCGCCTCGCCGCAGGCGAACAGGCCCTTGAGCGTGGTGCTCTCGCCGCGGTGGTCGGTGCGGATGCCGCCCATGGAGTAATGCTGGGTCGGGCGTACCGGAATCCAGTCGGTGGCCGGGTCGATGCCCAGAAAGTAGCGGCAGATGTCGGTGACTTCGCGCAGGTTCTTGTGGACGTGTTCGCGGCCTAAGACGCTGATGTCGAGCCACAGGTGATCGCCGTAGGGCGATTTCACCCCGAGGCCCTTGCGCATGTGCTCGGTCATGCGCCGCGAGACCACGTCGCGGGAGGCCAGCTCGCGCTTTTCGGGCTCGTAGTCGGGCATGAAGCGATGACCCTTGGCATCGCGCAGGATGCCGCCGTCGCCGCGGCAGCCTTCGGTGGTGAGAATCCCGGCCGGGACAATGGCGGTGGGGTGGAACTGCACGGCTTCCATGTTGCCCAGTTCGGCCACGCCGGTTTCCAGGGCAATGGCTGTGCCGGTGCCCTCGCAGATCACGGCGTTGGTCGAGACCTTGTAGATGCGCCCGTAGCCGCCGGTGGCGATGGTCGTGGCGCGGGCCAGGAAGGCGGTCAGTTCGCCGCTGACCAGGCTGCGCACCACTGCCCCGAAGCAGCGCCCGCCGTCGTGGATCAGGGCCAGGGCTTCCATGCGCTCCATGACCGGGATGCCGTTGGCGATGGTCTGATCGCCCAGGGCGAACAGCATGGCGTGACCGGTGCCGTCGGAGGTGTAGCAGGTGCGCCATTTCTTGGTGCCGCCGAAATCGCGCGCCGTGATCAGGCCGTGGGCTTTGGCCGATTCGGTGATGACCACGCGTTCGGCGTTGATCACGGCCTCGCGCTCGCCCTGCTTGACCCGGTTCCAGGGCACGCCCCAGCCGGCCAGCTCGCGGATGGCCTTCGGTGCGACGTGAGTAAACATGCGCGCCACGCGCTGATCGGCTCCCCAGTCGCTGCCCTTGACGGTGTCTTCGAAGTGGACATCCTCGTTGTCGCCGCTGCCCATGGCCGAATGCCCCAGGCTGGCCTGCATGCCGCCCTGGGCGGCAGCCGAATGCGAGCGCTTGGCCGGGACCAGGCTCAAGACGATGGTGTCGAAGCCGCGCTGC
>JBMCIV010000124.1:0-5112 GCA_048616735.1 Wenzhouxiangella sp.
ATTTCTATGCCCGCCGCATCAACCTGCTGGTGTGCTCGACCATCGTCGAAAACGGCATCGACGTGCCGACCGCGAACACCATCATCATCAACCGCGCCGACAAGTTCGGCCTGGCCCAGCTCCACCAGCTGCGCGGCCGCGTCGGTCGCTCCCACCACCTGGCCTACGCCTATCTGTTCACGCCCCCCCGCCAGGCCATGACGCGCGACGCCCACAAGCGCCTCGAAGCCATTCAGTCGATGGAAGAACTGGGGGCCGGTTTTACCCTGGCCAACCACGATCTGGAAATTCGCGGCGCCGGCGAGCTGCTGGGCGAAGACCAGTCCGGGCAGATCGAGGCGATCGGCTTTTCGCTGTATTCCGACCTGCTCAACCGCGCGGTCGACGCGCTGCGCTCGGGCGCCGAGCCCGATCTCGACGAACCCATGGCGGTCACCGGCGAAGTCGACCTGCACGTGACCGCCATGATTCCGCCGGATTATCTGCCCGATGTTCACCAGCGCCTGGTGCTCTACAAGCGCATCGCCCAGGCACGCGACGAGCGCGCCCTGCACGAGCTGCAGGTGGAAATGATCGACCGTTTCGGCCTGCTGCCGATCGAGGTCAAGCACCTGTTCGCCAGCGCCGAGCTGCGGCTGCACGCTCGCCGCATCGGCATCCGCCGCCTGGAGATCGGGCCGGCCGGGGGGCGCGTGGAGTTCGTCAATCAGCCAGATATCGACATGGCCGAACTGATTCGGATGATCCAGAAAGAATCCCACACCTTCGAGCTGCCTGCCAACGATCGGCTGCGCATCAAGGGCGAACACGAAACGCCGGCTCAGCGCCATGCCCTGGCGCTGGAGGTGCTGGAGCGCCTGGACCCGGGGCGCAAGGCCGCCTGAGCCCGGCCGATCGGGTACACTCGCGCAGGTGAAAATCGCGACCTTACTCCTTGTCTGGGCGGCGCTGGCGCTGCCGCTGCCCGGCCGCGCTGAACCGCAGACGGTGGTGCGGGTGGAAGTCATCGTCTTCCAGCACACCGACGGTCGCCCCGACCGCTGGCCGGCCCCCTTCGACGACGCCTTTGCCGCGCTGCCCGACCCCCAGGAACGCGCCCGCCTGGCGGCCTGGACCGCCCGCCGGCAGCCGACGCCGGCGCGTCCCGATGAAACCGACGGGCCGACCGAGTCGCCGGGCCGGACAACGCCGAGGCAAAGCCGCGGCGAGCGGCCGGCCCGGGCCGGAGCGGGCCAAAGCTCGCCACCGCCGGGTGAGGCGGACTTGCCGGGGCCCGCGTGGCCGGATTTTTACGTCGCGCTGCCGGCCTTGTCTGCGACCATGCAGCAGGCCCACCAGCGCCTGGAGGCCAGCCCGCAGTACCAGGTCCTGACCAAGGTCGCCTGGCTGCAGCCGCTCGAGCGCGGAGCCGCGACCCAGCCGGTGCGGATTCGAGGCAATCAAGCGCTGGCGATCGACTGGTCCGGAGCAGGCCCGACCCGCTCGCCCGTCGAACCATCGCTTGCCCCCGCACCGGCCATGCCCGAAATTCGATACCGCCTCGACGGCAGCCTGCATCTTCGGCAGCGCCAGTTCAGCCACGTCGATCTCGACCTGGTGTGGAGCGAGCCCGCGCCGGCCCGTCAACGCGCCCCGCAACTCAGCCATGACCGGCGCATCCATCGGCTGAAGCTGAGCCGAACGATCCGGCTGGACCGCCTGGAATACTTCGACTCACCCTGGCTGGGGGTTCTGGTGCGCGTGGAAGAATGGCAGGGCTGGCCCTGACATGAGCAGCCTCGATGATTTTCTCGGCAGCCGCCGGATCGAGCGCACCTACCAGGTGCTGGTCAACGAGGAAGACGCCCGGGTCTGCAAGGACATCGACGAGGACGCCTGCCGGGTCGTGCCCGGCAATTTTGTGCTCCAGGTCGCGACCCAGTTCTTCACCAAGCTCGGCGATGCCATTGCCAACCCCAAAACCGTCCTGGCCTGGATGCTGAGCGCGCTCGGCGCGCCCGGGGTGTTCACCGCGTTCCTGGTGCCGGTGCGGGAGTCGGGCTCACTGATTCCCCAGCTGGTGATTGCCAGCTACGTGCGCCGCCAGTCGATCCGCAAATGGACGTTCGTCGTCGGCTGCCTGCTCCAGGCGGTGGCGGTATTCGGCATGGCGGTGGTGGCGGTGTCCCTCAGCGGCACTGCCGCCGGGTTCGCCCTGATCAGCGCGCTCGTGGTCTTCAGCCTCGCCCGCGGGCTGTGCTCGGTTGCCTCCAAGGATGTGCTCGGCAAGACCGTTCCCAAAACCCGTCGCGGTCGGGTCAGTGGCTGGTCGGAATTTCTCGCCGGTCTGGTGACCATTGGTGTCGGCCTTTTCCTCCTGCTCGATTTGGGCGAGGAAGGGAGCATGGCGACCTATCTGCTGTTGCTGGCGTTTGCCGGCGGGCTGTGGCTGATCGCTGCGGGAATCTATGCGCTGGTGCGCGAGACCCCCGGGGCCACCGACGGCGGCGGCAACGCCTTGACCGCCGCCCTGCAGCGCATGCAGCTGCTGGCTGAAGACCGGCCGTTTCGGCAGTTCGTGATTGCGCGTTCGCTGCTTCTGTGTTCAGCGCTCAGCGCCCCGTTTTTCATCATGCTGGCCCACGAGCAGACCGAAGGCGCGCTGCTGGTGCTGGGCCTGTTCGTGATCGCCGACGGCCTGGCCAGCCTGGTGTCGGCACCGCTGTGGGGACGCTTCGCAGACAGCTCCAGCCGGCAGGTCATGATCTTTGCCGGAGCCGCATCGGCGGCCGTGGGCATCGTGTTGGTGACCATCGTCCAGGCGCTGCCCGCACTGGCCGACAGCCAGTGGCTATACCCGCTGTTTTTCTTCCTGCTGGCGATCTCGCATGCCGGCGTACGACTGGGCCGCAAGACCTACGTCGTCGACCTGGCCGGCGGCAACAAGCGCACCGATTATGTCTCGGTCAGCAACACCGTGATCGGTGTGGTGCTCCTGCTGACCGGGGGCGTGGGCGCGCTGACTTCGATCATGCCGGTCTCGGGCGTGATCGTTATCCTGGCCGCGATGGGCCTGGCCGGAGCCTGGCTCAGCGCGCGGCTGCCCGAAGTGACCTGAATCAGCCCGGCGGCCAGTCGAGCTGGCGCCCGCCGAGCAGGTACAGGTGGATGTGAAACACCGACTGACAGCCGTGCCGGTTGCAGTTGAACACCAACCGGTAACCGTCTTCGCTCAGGCCTTCGGCGCGGGCGATGTCGCGGGCGGCCAGCAGCAGCTGCCCCATCAACTCGGCGTCGCCGTCTTCGAGATCGTTGATGGTCGGTATGCGGCGCTTGGGGATGATGAGAATATGGGTTGGCGCCTGGGGGTCGATATCGCGAAAGGCCAGGACGCGATCGTTCTCAAACACGATATCGGCCGGGACTTCGCGGTTGATGATTTTTACAAAGAGATCGTCGCTCATTGCATGACTCCGGTCTTGATGTGGTGGTAAACCTGCGCCGCAGCCGCCGCCGGAGGCGGCAGTTCATCGGGCGTCTCGCTCGGCCAGGCGGCGCTGCGCAAGGGGCTGAAAAAAGGGCCGGGATCGATCTCGATCGCGCGCGGGCCGCGCGGACCGAGCTCGGCGGCCAGGGTGGCGGCCATTTGCCGTCGCCCGGCCTGGCAGATGCCGTAGGCGCCCCAGCGCGCCGGCTTGTCCAGGCAGACGGTGTTGTTGATCAGCACGATGGTCCCGCGCGGATCAGCCCGCAGCAGGGGCATCAAAGCCGCGTTGAGCAGCTGCGGGCCGGTCAGGCCAACCTGCAGCGTCTTGAACCAGTCCTCGGCCGGCTGGTGTTCCAGCGGGCGCAGCGCGCTGAAGTGCGCCGCCGCGTGCACCAGCACGTCCAGACGCCCGAACTGCTGATCGATGACCGAGCCCAGCTCGGCGTAATCGCTCGGGCCGGCGCCGGCCAGGTCCAGCGGGTAGAGCGCCGGCGGCTGGCCGCCGGCGGCCAGCTCGTCGTGGAGACTGTTCAGCCCGCGCTCGTTGCGGTCCAACGCGATGGCGTCGCTTCCGGCGGCGAGCACGCGAGCGACCAGGGCGCGCCCCAGGGTGCCCGCAGCCCCGGTAATCAGCCAGACTGGCCGGGAAGTCGTGTTCATGGTCTCGCTGCGCCTTTGCTCGTCCAAACCTTGCAACCGAGCAACGATTGTCGCAGATTCGACCCACCCGCATGGGCTACCATGGAGGCGCCCCATATTCGAAACCGCCATGCCCTTCTACGAGTACGCCAGCACCGAGCAACCAGGCTGCGATCACTGCCGAGACGGCTTTACCGTCTTGCAGCGACTCAACGATCCGCGGCTCACGACCTGTCCCGCGTGCGGGCATCCGGTCCGGCGAGTGATTTCGCCGCCCAACGTGGTCAGCGGTCGCGCCCACATGCTCAAGACCTCGAGCATTGAGCAGGCCGGCTTTACCCAGTATCGGAAGATCGGCAAAGGGGTCTACGAAAAAACCGCCGGCAAGGGTCCCGGAGTGATCAGTGCCGATGACTGAGCGCCGCCTTTTCAGAGCTTTTTTTGCGGCCCTGGGCCTTTCCATGCTCGCCGCCTGCGCGACCAGCCCGGTGGCGCCCGAGAGCGAGGCTGTCTCGCCGCGGGGGCCGGCCCACGTGCTCGAAGAAAAAAGCCGGCCGGGCGATCGCGTGATCTGGGGCGGTCGTATCGTTGCCGTGCGCAACCTGGCCGACCACACCGAACTTGCCGTGGTGAGCTATCCGCTCGACCGCGCCGATCGTCCGCGGCTGGCCGAAGAGCCCGGCGTGCGCTTCCTGGTCCGTCGTTCCGGCTTTCTGGAGCCGGTCAAATACGCCCCGGGGCGTTTCGTGACCGTCATTGGGAGCGTCGCCGGGGTCGAACATGCCGAGGTGGACGAATACCGCCTGGCCCATCCCGTGCTTGCCGCCGAGCGCATCCACCTGTGGCCAGCCGACGCTTCGCGCTGGCAGTCGCGCACGCAGTTCAGCATCGGCCTGGGAATCAGCCTCTAGGTTTCAGCTTCTCGGTTTCAGCCGCAGGTGCCAAGCGGCGAGCGGCGCGCCAGGCCGTCCACACGTTGCCGGCATGACCCGGCAAGATTCGGCGCT
>JBMCIV010000125.1:0-5079 GCA_048616735.1 Wenzhouxiangella sp.
GGAACGACTGGGCGAGGTCCGGACCGTGGCCGACCTGGTCCCGGCCGTGGTGGTGGCGTCCGACGACGAGCAGGCCGTGCTGCAGCGGCGCGGCGGTGAGCAGATCACCCTCACGCTGGAAAACCTGGCCTGGGCCCGGCCGTTTCTGGAGCTCAACAGCCTTGGCTCGAGGCCGAGCGCGGTCAACGAGGTGCTCGCGCCGGGCGACGTGGTGCGGCTGCGCGCCGTCGAAGACCAGTGGCAGCTGGCCCAGGTGCCGCGCGCGGAAGCCGCGCTGGTGGCCATGGAAGCCGATACCGGCGCCATCGTGGCCATGGTCGGCGGCCTGGACTTCTCGCGCAACCAGTTCAACCGGGTCACGCAAAGCCGGCGCCAGCCGGGCTCTTCGTTCAAGCCGTTTATCTACGCCGCCGCCCTGGATCACGGCTACACGCCGGCCTCGATGGTCAACGATGCACCGGTGGTGGTCGATGACCCGTCGCTGGAGCGGGTCTGGCGACCGACCAACTTCGGGCGTCGGTTCCACGGCCCTACGCGCCTGCGCGAAGCCATGATTCACTCGCGCAACCTGGTCAGCGTGCGGCTACTGATGGACATCGGGCTAGACTATGCCCGCGACTACATCAGCGACTTCGGCTTCGCGCGCGCCGACCTCCCGAACGGCCCGTCGATGGCGCTGGGCTCGGCCTCGCTCACGCCGCTGAGCGTGACCACCGCCTACAGCGCCTTCGCCAACGGCGGCTACGCGGTCGAGCCGCAGTTCATCCATCGCGTCACCGACGGCTTCGGGCGCACGGTGTATGAACCCGAATGGCCGCGGATCTGCCCGGACTGTCCTGAGCCCCGCCCCGAGCCCGCCTTCGAACAGGAGGCGGACGAGGCGCCTCCGGCCGGACCGCGCCGGGTTGACCTGGACCAGCCCGACGGCGGCGCCCGGGACAGCGCAGATCCGGTGGGCCCGAAAATTCCGCCGATCGCGCCCCGCGTGGTCAGCGCCCAGACCAGCTGGTTGATCCACTCCATGCTCTCCGACGTGGTCAGCCAGGGCACCGGGCGGCGCGCTCTCGCGCTGGGCCGTCAGGACCTGGCCGGCAAGACCGGCACCACCAACGACCTGCGCGATACCTGGTTTGTCGGTTTCGGCGGCGGCATCGTCGCCACCGTCTGGCTGGGCATGGACGACAACGACTCGCTCGGACGCCAGGAACAGGGTGGCCGCACCGCGCTGCCGCTGTGGGTGGACTTCATGGAAGTCGCCCTGGAGGATCGACCCGAGCGCATGCCCCCCGAGCCGGTCGGCCTGGCCCCGGCCATGATTAATCCGGACTCCGGGCTCAGGTCGCGCCCCGGGACGCCGGGGGCGATTCCCGAATGGTTCCACGCCGACAATCTGCCGCCGCTGGAGGATCCCGGCGAGCGCGGCGGCGAAGACGACCCCTACGACATTTTTTAACGGTGCGCTGATGGCCCATCGATCCGCCCGATCCAGCAGCCGGCGACAGCGCCAGGAAGTGGCCGCCGAAGCGGCCCGGATCATCGCCACCGAGGGGCAAAGATCCTACCTGGCCGCCAAGCACAAGGCCGCCGAACGCCTGGGTGCGGCCAGCCGCGGCGGCCTGCCGACCAACGCCGAGATCGAGCGCGCGCTCAAGGAGTGGCAACATCTCTACGGCGGCCCGGAACACGCCGAAAGGCTGCGCGCGATGCGGCTAGCCGCGCTGGACGCGATGGAGTTCCTGAAACCGTTTCAGCCGCGCCTGGTGGGCCCGGTCCTGGAAGGTACCGCCGATGAATACTCGCGCGTTTGTCTGCACCTGTTCTCCGAAGACCCCGATGCCGTGGTCCACTTCCTGATGGAGCGCGGCATCGCCTTCGAGCAGGAGCGGCGGCGGATTCGCTGGCACGGCGGCGACTACCGCGAGGTCGACGTGCTGGTGGTCGAGGCCGGCGAACACACGGTGGAAATGACCCTGATGATCGGACGCGATGCCATTCATCCGCCGCCCAGCCCGATCGACGGCAACGCGCTACGCAGAATCGGCCCGGCCGACCTGCGCGCCCTGATCGACGCCGACTAGTTGGCCCACCAGCCGCTCTATTCACGGCCCGTTCAGGCACGCTTGCCGCGCCTGCGGTACATTCAGGCTATGAACACACGACTCGACAAGGTATTCAGGGTGGCCGTACTGGGCGCACTGGCTTTGGGCCTGACGGCCTGCGTCAGCTATCACCAGCCGCGCTACGGTGATGACGGCGTGTATTTCGACCAGACCCGGCACCAGCCGCGCACCGTGGTGGTCGCCGACCCCCTGCTCTACCCCTACTGGTCGCTGGACTACTTCTATTTCAGCCGCCACTACCACCCCTATTCGGTCGCCGTCTCGGCCTTTGACCCCTGGTACTACCCCTACCCGGGCTGGTACTACGGCTACCGCCCCGGCGCCGGCAGCAGCTTCGGCTTCAGCGTCAGTTTCGGCAGCTACTATCCGTGGCACGGCTTTGGCTACGCCAGCTACCGGCCGTGGCGCCCTTATGCTGTGCGCTATCCGCACTATCGAGGTCACCCGTATCAGGGCCCCTCCCACCGGGTTCACCAGATCGACGAAAGGCTGCGCGCCATCGACCAGCGTGACCGGTCGCCCAGGATCGCCCGCCCGACCAGCCGGCCGGGGGCGCCCGCGGTGCGCTCGGACGCCATGCTTCGTCACCGGCTTGCCGAAGACCGCGCGGTTCATGGTTCACGTCGAGCGGCACCGACCGCGGCGCCGTCGCGCACCCTGCAGCGCCAGCCGACCACCCGCCCGGCCGCCACCCGGCGCAGTCCGGCGACCCAGCCGTCGCGCCAGCGCGGCAGCCCCACACGCACCGTGCGACCGCAGCGCCAGTCGCCACGAGCTGAACTCCGCTCTGGCGTCGATATGTCGGCCTTCAGCGCCGAGCGCCGATCAGCGCCCCGACCGTCGCCCTCGCCGCGTATCCGCGTAACCGAACCGCGCTCGCGCCCGGCGCCGGCCGCCAGAGCACCGGACCAACAGTCCCGACCCTCAAGACCGTCGCCTCGGCAAGAAATCACCCCGTCGCGTGCACCGCAGGTGCGGCCCGCGCCCTCGACCCGCCGGATGCCGCCACGGGAAACGTCGCCAACTCCCCGCGCCAGGGCAAGAATCGATCGATCCGATCGAGCGCGGGATCGGTAACCACGTCGGTGGGCCTTTCGCTGGCCACTGGCCGGTTTGCTGTTATTTGACTTTCTCTGGCCGCAGCGCTAACTTCATCGATTGGTGTGTACGGGGAAATCGCTGATGATCAACGTGTTGAAGTTCCGGCTTGGAGTCATTCTGGCCATCGCCGTGCTGCTATCAGGCTGCGCGACCTCTTCTCAATTCCGCTCGGTCGACGACGGGGTTTATCTGGGTGCCACGGACCGGGCCGACCTGAGCGCCCGCCAGGCGGCGATCCTCAACCCGAGGAGCTATCCGTTCTGGTCGATCGATTTCTTCTACTTCAGCCACTTCTACGGGCCCCTGGGCGCGCGAGCAACGCTGCATCCCTCGGCAGACGCCTGCGACGGCTGGGCCAAGCATCTTTGTCTGGAAGAATTCTATACCCGTCACCTGTACACGCGACTGCGCGCCGAACGCGATGGCTTCTCGCTGGCCAGGCTCGATCAGGGGCGCGCCGCGGACCACCGCATCCGGGCGCTCAGCGCAGGGGCCGAACTGCATCTCATGCAACGCGTCAGCGAAGCCCGGAGAACCGTTGCCGAGCGCCGCCAGCTCGCCTTGCAGCAGCAGCGTCGCCTTGACGCTCAGGGCGCCGGGACCCGAGCTGAATCCCGGCGAACGTCTGGCGCCCAGCGCCGCGCCGACGCGCAGCACAGCACCCGCCTCGATGCCCGGGCCGTCAGGGCCCGAAGCGCGGCCCAGCGCGACCGCAGCGCGCCAGCGCAGCGGATGCGGGCCGAGCGCAGCCATTCATCAGACAGCCGCTCCAGCAGGCAAACGTCGGCCGCGCGCTCGGGCCATCGGCAGGCCGGGTCAGCTTCACGGGGTTCAGCGGCGACCGCCTCATCAGCGAGCGCCAGCCAGATGGAGCGCTAAAGCGCTGGTGAAGCCCAGACCCTGCTGATAGACTTGCCGGTTGGTTTCTGACCAGCCAGGATCGCAGATGCAGTACCCGGATTCCTTCGATGTGATCGTGATCGGCGGCGGCCACGCCGGCACCGAGGCCGCCCTGGCCGCGGCGCGCTGCGGCGCGCGCACCCTGCTGGTCACCCACAACGTCGAGACCGTCGGTCAGATGAGCTGCAACCCGGCCATCGGCGGCATCGGCAAGGGGCACCTGACCCGGGAAGTCGACGCCCTGGGCGGCGTCATGGCCCAGGCGGCCGATCGCGCCGGCATCCAGTGGCGCACGCTCAACGCCCGCAAGGGCCCGGCCGTCAGGGCGACCCGCGCCCAGTGCGATCGCAGCCTGTACCGATCTGCGGTACGGCGGGCCGTGGAGCATCAGGAAAACCTGAGCATTTTCCAGCAGGCGGTGGACGACCTGATCGTCGAGGGCGAGCGGGTGGTGGGCGTTCGCACCGGCATGGGCCTGGATTTCCGCGCCCGCGCCGTGGTCCTGACCACCGGCACGTTTCTCGGCGGTCGCATCCATATCGGCCAGACCAACCTGGCCGGCGGCCGCGCCGGCGACGCGCCGGCCAATGCCCTGGCCGCCCGGCTGCGCGAGCTCTCGCTGTCGGTCGGCCGGCTCAAGACCGGGACCCCGCCGCGCATCAACGGCCGCAGTATCGACTTCAGCGCCCTGACCGAGCAGCCCGGCGACGAACCCCGCCCGGTGTTTTCCTTCCTCGGTGCGCGCGCCCAGCATCCGCGTCAGGTCTCGTGCTTCATCACCCGCACGGGCGAGGCCACCCACGAGCTGATTCGCGCCGGGCTGGATCGCTCGCCGATGTACTCGGGCGCGATCGAGAGCACCGGGCCGCGCTACTGCCCGTCGATCGAGGACAAGGTTGTGCGCTTTGCCGACAAGTCCTCGCACCAGATTTTCCTTGAGCCTGAAGGCCTGGAGGTG
>JBMCIV010000126.1:0-5063 GCA_048616735.1 Wenzhouxiangella sp.
TCGCCAGACTCAGGCCGGCGCAGCCGCCGCCGAGGATCAGTAGATCGAAGTCCGTGGCGGCTGGCATCGGTGGGGATCGGAACTGACCGGCTTGTCAAGGCGTTTGCCGCGTGCCGGCCACAGGGTCGGATGAATGGACGCGGTCTGGCGTGGCGAACCGACCAGTTCGCGCGCCAGCCCGCCGGCGGCGATGCGCAGGCGCGCCGGCACCGGCACCACGGCGCGGCGGTCCCAGGACTGGTAGTCGGCAGCCGCGATCCTGTCGCCGATGGCTCGGTAGACCCGGGCGGCGACGGCAATCGAGTAGCGGCAGCGCGCGGGCAGGTACTTCAAGCCCGCCAGGCCGCTCTCGTAGTAGCCGTCGGCCAGCGCCAGGCAGCGCGCGGTGGCCCGGCGCAGCGCCTGCCGGCCGGCCGCGTCGGGCGCGCAAATCTGGGCCGGCGTCATCGTTCCCAGCCAGCTTGCGGGCAGGTAGATGCGCCCCATGGCCGCATCTTCGCCGACGTCGCGGGCGATATTGGTCAACTGCATGGCGATGCCGAGATCGACGGCGTGAGCGGTGGCCCGCGGGTCGCGGGCGTTCAGGATCTTGCACATCATCAGGCCCACGGTACCGGCCACGCCGTATGAGTAGTCGATCAGCTGCGAGCGCGAGGCCACCCGCCGGCCCTGCAGTTCTTCGCTGACCGTGTCGATCAGCTTAAGCGCCGGCTCGATCGGCAGATCGGTCTCTGCAGCCAGACCAAGCAATTGCGCGCTGTGCGGGCAGCGTGCTGATCTGCGCGCCAGATTGGCCCTGAGCCGGGACAGTTCGCGCTCGGCGCGAGCGCGGTCCTGCTCGGCGTCGGCCAGGTCGTCGACGTGACGGCAGAAGGCATACAGCCCCGCAGCCCGGGCTCGGATGGCACGCGGCAGGACCCGGCTGGCGAGGTGAAAGCTGCGCCCGTGCCGGCGCAGCGTTTCTTCAGCCGACAGCGCGCGCCCGGCGTCTAGCGATCCTTCCACGAACAGGCTCACGGCTGCGCTGCCAGCGGTTGCGCGTACGACGCTCGGCCCTGGCTGGCCGCGTCGGGCAGCAGTCGATCCACGACCTTGGCCGAGCAGAGCACGCCGGGCAGTCCGGCGCCCGGGTGCGTGCCGGCACCGACAAGGTAAAGGTTGGCCGGGCCCTCGGCGCGATTGTGAAAGCGGAACCAGGCCGACTGGCGAAAGATCGGGGCAATCGAGAACCCCGCGCCCTGGGGCGAAAGATAGTCGGCGGCAAAGTCTTCCGGCGTCATGAAGAAATCTGCCTTGATGTGCTGCTCAAGCCCCGGCAGGATGGTCGCCGACAGCGCCTGGACCATGCGTTCCTGCAGCCGGGGTCCTTCGACCGACCAGTCGATCCCGGCCTCCAGGTTGGGCACCGGCACCAGCGCATAGAAGCTGTCGCAGCCGGCCGGAGCGAAGCTCGCGTCGGTGGCGGTCGGACGGTGCAGGTAGATTGAAAAATCCTCGGCCAGGATCTTGCGCTGGAAAATATCGGCGAGTAACTCGCGGTAGCGGGGCCCCATCCAGATCGTGTGGTGGGCGACGTCGGGATACTGCCGATCGGTGCCGAAAAACAGGACGAACAGGCCCATGGATTTCTTGGCGTGGCGGGTCTTGAGCCGGGCCGAGGCGCGGCTGGCGCTTTTCGGCAGCATGTGCTCATACAGGTGCGCCGGGTCGGCGTTGGAAATCATGGCCTCGCACGAGCGCGAGCTGCCGTCGGCCAGGCGCACGCCGGTCACCCGGTCTGCCTGCGTGGAGATCGCCTCGACGGTGGTGTTGAGCTCGATGCGGATGCCGACATCGTCCATCAGCTGGTGCAGTGCATCGACCAGCGCGCCGGTGCCGCCCATGGCGAAGTGCACGCCGTGGGCGCTTTCCAGGAAGTGAATCAGCCCGTAGATGCTGGTTGTATCGAACGGGTTGCCGCCCACCAGCAGCGGCTGGATGGAGAAGGCCTGGCGCAGGTGGTCGCTTTTCAGGCGCCGGCTGACCATCTGCCAGACCGTACGCCAGGCGCCCAGTCGAGCCAGGTGCGGCACCTGGCGCAGCATGAAGCCCATGCTGTGGAACGGGGCGTCGGAGAGCTGGGTGAAACCGACGTCGTAGAGCCGACGGGAGTCTTCCAGCAGGCGCTGGTAGCCGGCCACGTCTTCGGGCTGGATCCGCGCGATTTCGGCCAGCGTCTGTTCCATGCTGCCGCCGTAGTCAAAGCGCTCTCCATCGGCGAACTCGAAGCGATACCAGGGATCCATGGGCACCAGTTCGACGGCATCGGAGAGCTTCCGTCCGAACAGGGCGAACAGTTCCTCGAACAGGAAGGGGGCGGTCAGGACCGTCGGTCCGGCGTCGTGGCGATAGCCGTCTTTCTCAAACACCTGGGCGCGCCCACCGAGGCGCGCGCAGCGATCCAGCAGCGTGACGTCGTAGCCCTTGGCGCGGGCACGCAAGGCGGCCGCCATACCGCCAAAACCGCCACCGATGACGATGACTCGATTCATACATTCTCCTTGCAGGGCAGTGCCGCGTGCAGCCTGAGCGCGGTTTCGGCGAGCAGCCGGCCCGAGTTGCAGGGCAGCGTTCGAGCCAGTGCCGCGGTCTGGCGGAAGTGTTTGCCGGCGCGCTCGGCCACGATCGAAGCCGGCTCGGTCTGCCCGGCAGCCTCGACGACGCGCACGGCGTTGAGAGCGTTTCGGGCCCGGTCGGCCTGCAGATCGCGCAGATCGTCGAACATCTGGTAGCCCAAAGAAAACAAGCGCCCGCAGTCGTTGGCCAGCGGGTCGAAGCCCGTGCGTCCGGCCAGGTCCAGGGCAAAGCTCAGCGGCAAAGACAACAGCGGGCCGGACTTGCCGGCCGCGATCGCTTCATAAGACGCCAGGTCGGCAACGCTTGGCCCCTCGTCCAGGTCGGCATCCTGGCCGCGGATCAGCAGCGTCACGCTGTCGTGCAAACGACGCACCAGCGCCGCTGTCGCCGGGCAAGCGGCGAGGGCGGCGTAGGCCGCCGAAAGCAGCAGATCGCCGGTGCAGATGGCCACGGCCTCGCCGCGTGCGGCCCAGACGGCAAGCCTGCCGCGCCGAAGCCGATCGCGGTCCTGCACGTCGTCGTGCACCAGCGATGCGTTGTGGACCAGTTCTACTGACGCGGCGCTGGCGACGATGGCGGCCGGCTGAACGTCTAGTGCCAGTCCGGCCTCGATAGCCAGCCGCGCCCGGAATCGGCCGCCACCGGCTTGAAGATGATCCAGCGCGGCCTGTTGGGCCGCGCTGGAGGGGTTGCCGGACACGAGGTCCTGCATGGTGCGCTCGACCCGATCGAGCAGGGTCGAGGCGTCGGCTGGCGCGGAGGCAGGCAAAGGGTCTGCGTCCGGGCTAAGCTCATGCAGTGCATTCGCCTGAAGGCTCATGCGTGACTCCCGTGCCCCTGGCCGTCTCAGGCCGTTGCCGGGCTGTTGCCCTGCGACTTGCGGAACGCGATCATGAAGATCAGGACACCAAAGAAGGCCTTGGCGACGACGTCAGCGATGGTGTAGCCGACTTCGATCACGACGGTGGCGGTACCGCCATCCATGGGGATCACAAACGGCAGGAAGTAGACCAGCGGATAGAAGCTCCACGACAGAACCACGACCCAGCGCGCCAGATTGATCAGTCCGCGAACTTCGCTGGGCTGGCTGTTGATGGACTCCGACAGGCCGACAAACAGGCTGTAGACGATGTACAGGAACGGAATCATCGACAGTGCGCCCCAGATGAACCGGGTGCCGTCGATGCCGCCGGAGACCTCGCCCGGGTAGCCGAGCAGGATCATCAGCGCGGCCGCGCCGCCCAGGGTCACGCTCTTACGGTTCGTCTCGGACTTGGTCAGGCTCATGACCAGGATCAGCTCGACCAGCAGCAGCGGGACGGTCAACAGCCAGTCAACATAGCGATAGGCCTGGTTGAAGGCGACACCGGTCAGTTCCACGCTGCCGTCCATGACGGTGAACGCGCTTTCCCAGCTGGCGAAGATTCGCAGGTAGTGATAACCGGCGATGAAGGTCACCAGCCCGGTGATGATCACGGCGAGCTTGTATTTCGGTGCGATTTGCGAAAGGCCTAGCCAGTAAAAAAGAGTCGCGGCGAGCATTGCCGCAATGCCAAACGAGAACGCGTTGTAGATCAGTTGATATTGTCCAAAGGATAAGTCTTCCATTGATTTCTCCCAGTCGCGGTGCGATGTAACGCTGAAAGCGCCCTAACAGCTCCTTGGATACCAGACGCAGCCAGCAAGTAGAAAGTTTGTTTAAAACTTTCAGCAGCGAAAGGCTACGTCGGAAAATGTGCAGGCGAGGTGAATCTAAGCTTTTGAAAAACTGGCCAAAATAATCACACAAGTGAAGCGGCTCTTCACTCACGCCGCGTCCTTGAACGATGCGCTACTCTGTACGGTTTAGCTGCTCAGCGATGTGTCGGTCCAGGAAGCGCGCCACCGTCTCGTAAGCGTGCACGCGCTGATTAGACCCGGTGATCCCGTGTTTCTCGCCCGGGTAAGTCATCAGGTCGAACGGAATGCGCTGTTCCTGCAAGGCCTGTATCAGCAAGGTGGTATGGGTGAAAAGAACGTTGTCGTCGGCCATCGGGTGGATGAGCAGCAGTGGGTCGGTGATCTGGTCGGCCCAGGTCAGTACCTTGGCTTGTTCATAAGCTTCCGGCTGTTTCTGGGGCGTGCCCAGATAGCGCTCGGTATAGTGGGTGTCGTACAGCGCCCAGTCGGTGACCGGAGCAACGGCCACCGTGGCGGCAAAGGCGTCCGGGTTCTGGGCCAGGGCCATCAGCGCCAGGTAACCGCCGTAGCTCCAGCCGAAAATGCCGATTCGATCGGGGTCGACGAAGGGTTGGCTGCGCAGCCAGTCCACGCCGACCATCTGATCGACGACCTCGACCCGACCGAGCTGCAGGTAGGCCTGATCCTGGAACGCCTTGCCCTGGCGCTCGACCCCGCGGTTGTCGAGCGAAAACACGATGTAGCCCTGACGGGCGAAGTACTGATCG
>JBMCIV010000127.1:0-5056 GCA_048616735.1 Wenzhouxiangella sp.
GATGACCCGCATTCTCCCAGGCATGGTTTTTTCTGGAGCCACATGGGCTGGTTCTTGAGCCGGCAGCATTTCACCACCGACGAGGCCCGCATTCCCGACCTGGTGCAATACCCGGAGCTGCGCTGGCTGGACCGCTTCGCGCTGGCCGTGCCGGTGGCCTACGCGCTGTTCTGGTTCGGGCTGGGCTGGGTCTTGAACCGCTTCGCCCCGGGGCTGGAGACCAGCGCCTGGCAGCTTTTGGTGTGGGGGTATTTCATCGCCACGGTGGTGTTGATTCATGCCACCCTGACGATCAATTCGCTCGCCCACGTGTGGGGCCGGCGGCGCTACGCCACCCGCGACGACAGCCGCAACAATTTCTGGCTGGCTCTGCTCACGCTGGGCGAGGGCTGGCACAACAACCACCATCATTACCCCGGCTCGGCGCGCCAGGGCTTTTACTGGTGGGAGATCGATCTGAGTTTCTACGTGCTCAAGGCGATGAGCTGGCTGGGCCTGGTGTGGGATCTCAAACCGGTTCCGCAAAAGATCCGCCAGGCCCGGCGCATTCGGACCGCTTCGTGAGGCTGGTTATCGTCGGGGCCGGCGTGGCCGGCCTCTATGCGGCCTGGCATCTGAGCCGCAGCCACGAGGTCATCGTGCTCGAGGCCGAGGGCCGACTCGGCGGTCACGCCGACACCCAGCGCGTTGTCGAAGGCGATCGCGAGCGCTTCATCGATACCGGCTTCATCGTTTTCAACGAGCACCACTACCCGCTGCTCACGCGCTGGTTCGAGGAAATGAACGTCGCCTGGGAAGACTCCGACATGAGTTTCGCGGTCTCCGACCAGGCCAGCGGGCTGGAGTACAACGCCACCAGCCTGAACCGCTTGTTCTGCCAGCGCCGCAATCTGGCAAGCCCGGCTTTCTGGGGCATGTTTGCCGACATCGTGCGCTTCTACCGGCGCGCCCCGGCGCTGCTCGCCGGGCTCGACGAGCGCATCACCCTCGGCCAGTGGCTGGCACAAAGCGGTCTGGGGACGATGTTTGCCGAACAGCACCTGCTGCCGATGGCCTCGGCGCTGTGGTCGGCGCCGATGGGCCGGGTGACCGACTTCCCGATGCGCCACCTGCTGCAGTTCATGGACAACCACAACATGCTCCAGCTGTCCGGGCGTCCGACCTGGCGCACGGTCAGCGGCGGCTCTCGCTGCTACGTCGCCAAGGCTTCGCAATGTGCCGCCCGGTTCCAGATCGGGACGGCGGTGCGGTCCATCGAGCGGCTAGACAATGGCGTGCGGATTCAGACCGATGGTGCGGAGGTCCAGGCCGATGCGGTGATCCTGGCCTGTCATTCCGACCAGGCCCTGGGCCTGCTGGCCGACGCCGACGGCGCCGAGCGGGAAGTGCTCGGGGCGATCGGCTACCAGCCCAACGAGACCGTGTTGCATACCGATACGCGCCTGCTGCCCAGGCTGCCGGCCGCGCGCGCGGCCTGGAATGTGCGTCGTGACCGGGCCGACCGGGACAGCTGCCGGGTGTCGTATTACATGAACCTGCTGCAGAACATCAACGGGCCGACCGACTACATCGTCTCGCTCAACCAGACCGAGCAGATCGACCCCGAACGCATCCTGGTCCGGCGGCAATACGCCCATCCGGTGTTTACCCCGGCGGCGATCGCCGCCCAGCAGCGCTGGGCCGAGATCAACGGTGTTCGCCGGACCTGGTTCTGCGGCGCCTGGTGGGGCTGGGGCTTCCACGAGGACGGTGCCCGCAGCGCCCGCCGCGTCATCGATGACCTGGAACGCCGGCATGGATAACGCGCTGGCGACGGGCCGCGTCTGGCACCGCCGCACCACGCCCCGGCCCCATCGCTTTGTCTACCGGCTGTACTTCAGCCTGTTCGACGTCGAGCAGATCGACGAGCTGTGCGCGCGTTCGCGCTGGTGGTCGCGCGAGAAGGCCAACCTGGTCACTTTTCGCCGCAGCGACTATATCGGCCCGCCCGAGCGATCCGTGGTCGAGGCGGTGCGCGACCGGATCGAGCAGGCCGCGGGCCTGCGCCCGGGCGGCCGGGTGTTCGTGCTCACCCACCTGCGCCAGTGGGGGGTGTGCTTCAATCCGGTCAGCTTCTACCTGTGCCTGGATGACGAGGACCGGCTGCAGTTCATCGTTGCCGAAGTCCACAACACGCCGTGGGGCCAGCGCCATGCCTACGTGCTGGACGCGCGCGAGCAGCCAGGCCCCGACTACCGCTTCTGCTTTGCCAAGGCGTTCCACGTTTCGCCTTTCCTGCCCATGGAGCTCGACTACGACTGGCGCTTCAGGATCGAGAAGGACTCGGTCGCTGTTCACATGCTGGTGATGGACGGCGACACAGAATGCTTCGCGGCCGGAATGAAGCTGAGTCTGGCGCCGCTGGACGCTCGCGCGATGACGCGCATGCCGCTGGCCTACCCGCTGCTGACGCTGCGAGTGCTCGCTGCCATCTACTGGCAGGCGCTGCGGCTGTGGATTCGGCGCATTCCATTTTTCCCCCACCCTGACAAACGGGTCAAATCGACATGAGTGCCAACGAAAAAGCGGTTCGTCTGGACGTGGAACGGCGGCGTCCGGGGCGCGGCCTTGACGGCTGGCTGAGAGCGCGCGTGGTTGGCCGTTTGAACCACTTGCGCGCCGGCCAGCTGGTCATTCGCGATCGACTGGGCGAGGTCCGTCTCGGCCGCCCGGGTGGCGACAGCGCGGCGATCGACGTGCACGACCAGCGATTCTGGAGAATGCTGGCCACCGGTGGCGGCCTGGGTGCGGCCGAGGCCTACATGGCCGGCCTCTGGGACAGCTCCGACCTGGTCGGCGTGATCCGCATTCTGGCCCGCAACCGCGATGCGCTGACCGCCATCGACGGCGGCGGCGCGCGCCTGACCGGGGCGGTAATGAAGCTCTGGCACGGCTTCAATCGCAACAGCCTGCAGGGCAGCCGACGTAACATCGCCGCCCACTACGATCTGGGCAACGACTTCTTCGCCGCCTGGCTGGATTCGCGCATGATGTACTCCAGCGCGCTTTACCGCAGCGCCGACGACAGTCTGGAGACGGCCCAGCTGGCCAAGCTCGACCGGATCTGCCAGCGTCTTGGGCTGGGGCCCGAGCATCACCTGCTGGAAATCGGAACCGGCTGGGGCGGGCTGGCCCTTCACGCCGCCCAGACCACCGGCTGCAGGGTCACGACCACCACGATCTCGCGCGAACAGTTTGCCTACGCGCAAGCGCGGGTGACCGAAGCCGGCCTTGAAGATCGCGTGACGGTGCTGAACAAGGACTACCGCGACCTCGACGGACGCTTCGATCGCGTGGTCTCGGTCGAGATGATCGAAGCCGTCGGCCACCAGTACCTCGACACCTACCTGGGCATCATCGAGCAGCGGCTGGCGCCCGATGGCCTGGCGCTGATCCAGGCCATTACCATCGAGGATTTCCGCTACGCCAGGTCCTTAAAAACCGTGGATTTCATCAAGCGCTACGTCTTCCCCGGCAGCTTCATCCCGTCGGTCAGCGCAATCACGGCGTCCATGGCCCGATCGACCCGCCTGGGCCTGGTCGAGCTGGCCGATTTCGGCGCCAGCTATGCGCTCACGCTCAAGGCCTGGCGCGAGCGCTTCGAGGCCGCCTGGGATCAGCTGGCAGCGATGGGCTTCGACGACCATTTCCGGCGCCGCTGGCGCTATTACCTGGCCTATTGCGAAGGCGGTTTTCGCGAGCGCGCCATCAGCGACGTGCACCTGCTGCTGGCCGCGCCCGGCTTCCGCCCGGTCTCCGACTGCGGCCTGACCGGCGCGCGTCCGTGACGCGCGCCTTCCTGGTCAACCAGGGGCTGTTCCAGCTCGCCTGGCCGGCGTGCGTGATCGGTGCGGCCCACGGTATTGTCTGGACCGGCCTGCTTGTGGTCGGTGTCCTGGTGCTGTGGCAGCTCAATCGGCGCAACCGCCACCCGCTGGATTTACGTATGATCGGCGTCTGCCTAGGGCTGGGCTTCGTGCTCGACAGCGCCTGGATCCAGCTTGGCCTGCTCGAGTTCGCCATGCCCTGGCCTTCGCCACACTTCGCGCCGATTTGGATCATGCTGCTGTGGATTTCGGTTGCGCTGGTCATCAACCACTCCATGGCCGCGTTCAAAAACCGCCTGTGGATCCTGGCCATCGCCGGCGGCGTGGGCTCGCCGCTGTCTTACTTCGCTGGTTCGCGCTTCGGTGCGGTAGAGTGGCTGGCGCCGGCCTGGCAAGTGGTGCTCGCCACCGGGCTGAGCTGGGCCATCGTGCTCCCGCTGCTGTTCTGGCTGGCGCGCGAGCGTCAGGCAGACGAATCGGCTTCGCCGCATGAGGGAATGATTGTCAATGAAAGCGATTGAACTGGCCGAGTCGGGCCGTCTGCCCGACTGGATGCTGCGGCTCGGGATTCGGCGCCTGCTCAAACGGCGGCTTGCCCAGGAATTCGACCGCGACCCGATGCGCCGCTCGGCCCGCGCCCAGGCCCTGGTCGAGGCGCTGCGGGAGTCGGCCGTGGCGATCGAGACCGAGGCCGCCAACGAGCAGCACTACGAGGTCCCGGCGGCGTTCTACCAGCTGGCCCTGGGCCAGCGCCTGAAGTACTCCAGCGGCTACTGGCCGGACGGGACCAACGATCTCGATTCGGCTGAAGAAGCCATGCTGGCCGCGACCTGCCGCTACGCCGAGCTGGCCGACGGTCAGCGCATTCTCGAGCTCGGCTGCGGCTGGGGTTCGCTGACGCTGTGGATGGCCGCCGAGTACCCCGAAAGCCGCATCACCGCCGTGTCCAACTCGGCCTCGCAGCGCGCGCATATCCAGGCGCGGGCGCTGGAGCTGGGTCTGGACAACATCGAGGTCCTGACCCGGGATGTCAACACGCTTGAGCTGGATCAGCGCTTCGATCGCGTGGTCTCGGTCGAAATGTTCGAGCACGTGCGCAATTACCGCGAGTTGATGAAGCGCATCGCCGGCTGGCTGCGGCCGCAGGGCAAGCTGTTCGTCCATATCTTCTGTCATCAATATCTGCTCTA
>JBMCIV010000128.1:0-5031 GCA_048616735.1 Wenzhouxiangella sp.
AACGACGTGCACGGCTACCGGGTCGGCAACGAAGTGCTGATCTCGATTTCCGAGCGGCTTAGGGAGACCCTGACCGACGACTCCACCATTGCCCGCATCGGCGGCAATCGCTTTGCCATCGTTGTTGAAAACCTGTCGCGCAAGCGCGATCAGGCCGCCGCCCAGGCCCACGACCTGGCCGAACTGATCCACGAAGAACTGCAGGCCCCGCATCCAGTCAAGCAGGCCGTGGCCAGCGTCCGGCACGCGACCACCATGGGCCTGTGCCTGATCACCGCCGAGCACGAAGACGCCGAGCGCCTGCTCAACAAGGCCGAGATCGCGCTGCAGCGCGCGCGCGACGATGCCCGCAACACCTGGCGGTTTTTCAACGCCGAGATGCAGATCCTGGTCGAGTCGCGCGCCCGCATCGAAGCCGGCCTGCACGAAGCACTGGAGCAGGATCATCTGGCCCTGTTTTTCCAGTCGCAGTTCGACGCCCAGGGCCGCCTGACCGGGGCCGAAGGCCTGATCCGCTGGAACCGTCCCGGCGAGGGGCGGATACCGCCGGACCAGTTCATTCCGCTGGCCGAGGAAACCGGCCTGATCCTGCCGATCGGCGGCTGGGTGCTCGACACCGCCTGTCGGCGTCTGCAGGACTGGGCCGGGCATCCGCACACCCAGCGACTGCACCTGTCGATCAACGTCAGCGCCCGCCAGTTTCACCAGCCGCGCTTCATCGACCTGCTGCTCGAAGCCCTGGACCGCTTTGAAATCCCACCAGGTCGACTGATCCTGGAGTTGACCGAGTCGGTCGTCCTCAATGACCTAAGCCAGACCGAGCAGCGCATGCTGGCCGTGCGCGACCTCGGTATCGGTCTGGCCCTGGACGATTTCGGCACCGGGTTTTCTTCGCTGTCCTACCTCAAGCATCTGCCCTTCGACACCCTCAAGATCGACCGCTCGTTCGTCTCCGACATGATCGCCACGGCCAGCAGCGCGGCCATCGTGCGCGCCACCATCGCCATGGGCCATGCGCTGGGCCTGACCGTCATCGCCGAAGGCGTGGAAACCCACGAGGAATGGGCGCTGCTCAAGGACTTTGGCTGCGACGCCTTTCAGGGTTTTCTGTTTGCCCGTCCGGTGTCGGGCGAGGAATGGCAGCCGACCGATTTCAAGCTCGCTCAGGGCTGAATATCGACGGCGGCATACGGTGGCGTATGGTAGTCTGGATTTTTATCCATTCCGGAGCGCTCCATGCCCAGCTACAAGGCCCCGCTGGAAGATTTTGACTTCCTCTACAACGAGTTTCTCGACCTGACCGCGTGCGCTGACCTGCCGACCATGGCCGAGGCCAGCCCGGACGTGATCGAGGCGGTCTTGAGCGAGGCGGCGAAAGTGGCCGAAAACGTGCTCCAGCCGCTCAACGCGGTCGGTGACGAGACCGGCTGCCAACTCGACGAATCCAGCCACGAAGTGCGCATGCCCGACGGCTTTGGCGCGGCCTACCGCGACTGGTGCGACAACGGCTGGACCGGGCTGATCGCCGACCCCGACTTCGGCGGCCAGGGCCTGCCCAACTTTGTCGGCCTGGCGGTCTCGGAGATGATCAACGCCGCCAACGCCTCGTTTGCCGCCTATCCGGGGCTGACCCTGGGCGCTTACGAGGTCATCCACCACCACGGCAGCGACGAGCAGAAGGCGACCTATCTGCCGAAGATGGTCAGCGGGCAGTGGGGCGGGACCATGAACCTGACCGAACCGCACTGCGGCACCGATCTGGGCCTGTTGCGCACGCGCGCCGAGCCGCAGCAGGACGGCAGTTACCGCATCACCGGCAAGAAGATCTGGATCTCGGCCGGCGAGCACGACATGGTCGACAACATCATCCATCTGGTGCTCGCCCGCACCCCCAACGCGCCGGCCGGCACCCGCGGCATCAGCCTGTTTCTGGTTCCGAAATTCCAGGTTAACGCCGACGGCTCTTTGGGCGAGCGCAACGGGGTCTACTGCGTCGGGCTGGAAAAGAAGATGGGCATCAAGGCCTCGGCCACCTGCGAGATGGAATACAACAACGCCACCGGCTACATGGTCGGCGAAGAAAACCGCGGGCTGGCGTGCATGTTCACCATGATGAACGCGGCCCGGCTCGTGACCGGCATTCAGGGCCTGGGTATGGCCTCGGCCGCCTACCAGGCCGCCGTCACCTTTGCCCGCGAGCGTCTCCAGGGCCGCAGCCTGGACGGTCCGAAATATCCCGACAAGGCGGCTGACCCGATCCTGGTCCACCCGGACGTGCGCCGGATGCTGCTGATCTCCAGAGCCTCGATCGAAGGGGCGCGCGCGCTCGGCCTGTATACCGGTGTCGAGCTGGAAATCGAACAACACCACCCCGACGAGGCGGTCCGGCGCCAGGCCGGCTACTGGGTTGCCTTGATGACCCCGATCATCAAGGCCTACTTCACCGATTTGGGTTTCGAGGTCGCCAACCTAGGAATGCAGGTGCACGGCGGGGCCGGCTACGTGCGCGACACCGGGGTCGAGCAATTCGCCCGCGACGTACGCATCACCCAGATCTACGAAGGCACCAACGGCGTCCAGGCCCTCGACCTGGTCGGGCGCAAGCTCATCGCCAACTCCGGCGAAAACCTCAAGGCCTTTTTTACCCCGGTCACCGGCTTCATCGCCGCCCACGACGGCCGTGACGAGGTCGCTGAATTCATCGATCCGCTCAAGCAGGCCGCCCGGCTGCTGCAGGACACCACCGGCTGGGTCTACCGGCAGATGAGCCAGAACCCGCTGGAGGCCGGCGCGGCCGGCGCAGACTACCTGCGCCTGTTTGCCCTGACCGCGATGGCGTTCATGTGGGCCAAGATGGCGGTGATCGCGCACGCGCGCCTCGAGGCCGGCAGCGACCGCAAGGTGTTCTACCAGGCCAAGCTCGACACGGCGCGGTTTTTCATGACCCGGATGCTGCCCGAAACCTCCTCGCTGGACGCCCGCATCCGCGCCGGCGCAGCGCCGCTGATGGACTTCGACGACCAGGCGTTCTAGAAAGCCTCGCGGCGCCAACGTTGTCCCCGCGCCCGTGCGCTGATTTGCACGGGCCATGAAAACGAATCAGTCGGCGTACAAGCCAGCGTCAGCGCCAGCGCGATGGACGGGCCAAGCCCTTCAGTGCGGCGTGCCGAACAGGCGATCGCCGGCGTCGCCCAGGCCGGGCACGATGTATTTGCGCTCATCGAGTCTTTCGTCGATTGCCGCGGTGTAGACAGGCACGTCCGGGTGTTCTTCGTTGACCCGCGCCAGCCCTTCCGGGCAGGTCACGATACAGATCACGACAATGTTTTCAGCCCCGTTGCTTTTGAGCAGATCGAGCGCCGCCACCGTGGAGCCGCCGGTTGCCACCATCGGATCGATCACGAAGCAGGTCCCACCCTTGATTTGCGGCGGGAAGCGTTCGTAGTAGGTCATCGGCTGCTTGGTGGCCTCGTCGCGAAACAGCCCGACGAACCCAACCCGGGCGGTCGGCACCAGCTCGAGAATGCCATCGAGCATGCCGACGCCGGCCCTGAGGATCGGCACAACCACGATATCGGTTGCAATCTTTCGGGCCCGGGCTTGACCAACGGGCGTTGTCACCATGATCTCTTTGGTCGGAATGTTCTGCAGCGCCTCGTAACAGAGAAACTTGGTGATCTCGGTGGCCAGTTCCCGGAAGCGCTTGTGGCCGGTTTCGGCATCGCGAATGATGGCCAGCTTGTGCTGCACGCAGGGATGGTCGATCAGCTTGTGAATGTCTGAGTCCTTGTCGCGTTTGCCGAATGCCAAAAAAAGCGCGCGCCGCCGGGGAACCCTCGGCGCCTGGCCAAAGTATAGTCCATGCGCCTGTTTTGCCGGGCGCTGCGCAGTCAATCCACGAGTATGGCGGACAAAGGGGCTTTCTAAAACCTAGCGACGGCTTCGCGTTCGCTGATCCGGGTGCTGATGTCGGCGAGCAGGCGGCGGTCGGGATGGTCTGCGGGCAGGCCGGTGCGGTCTAGGACTTCAACCGCCGAGCGGGCAAAACCGGCCGCCCGTTCGATCTGGTCGAGCTCCAAGGCCACTTCGGCCAGGCCGCGCAGGTTGTCGGCTACGTGGGGATGGTCGGCGCCGAGTTCACGCCGGTTCATTTCCAGCGCCTGCATCAGGAGGCGCTCGGCGCTGGCGTACTGACCGGCGCCGCGCAAGGTCTGGCCCAGGTTGGCCAGGACCAGGGCGATATCGTGATGGGATTCGCCGTAGACGGTCTGGTAAATGGTCAGGGCTTCGCGCAGCCACTTCTCGGCTTGCCCCAGCTGGCCCAGATCTCGGGCCACCACGGCTGCAGCGTTGAGCGCCACCGCCGTGGACGGATGCTGTTGCCCCAGCACTCGCCGCCGGATCTTCAGGGCCTGTTCCAGGTGCTCGCGCGCCTGTTGCAGCTGCCCGCTGCCTGACTGCAACCAGCCGATCTGGTAAAGCACGCTGGCCACGGCCGGATGATCCTCGCCGAAAATTTCGCGCCGCAGGGCCAGCGCCTCCCGGTACGCGGCCTCGGCCTCGTCCGGCCGATCCAGCCTCACCAGCAGCGTGGCCAGGTTGGTCAGGGAATAGGAGGTGGTCGGGTGGCGATCGCCGAGCACCCGCCGGCGAATGTCCAGCGCGGCGCGGTAAAGCGGCTCGGCCTCGGCGCGTCGGTCCTGGGCGGCGAGCACCAGCGCCAGGTTGTTCAGGGAGGCGGCGGTCTCCGCGCTCTCGGGCCGCCCGGCCTGTCGTATGGCCAGCGCGCTTTCCAGCAGCGCCTGTGCCTCCACCAGCCGACCCAGGGAATAGCTCGCCAGGCCGAGGCTGTTGAGGCGGTCGGCAATCAGCAGCTCATCGTCTTTCGGCGTGAGTTCCAGGGCTAGACGGTGGGCCTGCTCGGCTTCCTCGTAGCGGCCCAGCGAAGACAGCGTTGCCCCATTGAGAGACCAGGCAGCGGCCAGATCGGTCGGGCTGGTCGCCGGCTGGTCGCGCAGCACCGACAGCGCG
>JBMCIV010000129.1:0-5009 GCA_048616735.1 Wenzhouxiangella sp.
AGGGCTTCGAGACCTTCCGGCCGCGGACTCGCGAACAGCGGACCCGCAACGGGCGGCGCTCCATCATCGTCGAGTCCATGTTTCCGCGCTATCTGTTTGTACGGCTGGCCGCCGGCGGCCAGGACTGGGGACCGATTCGCTCGACCCGAGGCGCGGTCGGCCTGGTGCGAACCGGTCAGGAAGCTGCGGTGGTGCCCGTGGAAGTGATCGCGCAACTGCGCAGTCGCTGCGACGAGGACGGCATTGTGCGGCTGGCCGGCGCCTTCGACTACCAGCGCGATGAATCGGTCGAGATCATCGACGGGCCCTGCGCCGGCTATCGCGGCCTGTTCCAGGCCCGCACCGGCGCTGAGCGGGTGGCGGTGCTGTTGACCCTGCTCAACCACCAGCGCCGGGTGGAAGTCGCCGAAGCCGCGATCCGCCGCGCCTGAATCCGCTAAAAAATCCAAAGCGAGCCTGATGCCTACTCTTGCCAACACCCCCTTCAAGGCCTACGACATTCGCGGCCAGGTGCCGTCACAGCTCAACGAGGAGCGCGCCCGGCGCATCGGCCACGCCTTCCAGGACGTGGTGCAGCCGACCGGGCCGGTCGTGATCGGACGCGACATGCGCATGTCCAGCGCAGCGCTTTCCGAGGCGCTGGCCCAAGGCCTCAACGAGGCCGGAATCGATACCCTGGATCTGGGCCTGTGCGGCACCGAGCTGGTCTATCACGCCGCCTCGCTGGACGGCATCGGCGGCGGCGTCATGGTCACCGCCAGCCACAATCCGGCCGACTACAACGGCATGAAAATGGTGCGCGAGCAGGCCATCCCGATCAGCGCCGATACCGGCCTGAAGGACATGGAACGGTTTCTGGCCGACCGGCGAGACCCGAACCCGGTCGCCGCACCGGGTCGGCACGACAGCCTCGAGGTGATCGACGGCTACATCGAGCGCCTGCTCGGCATGATCGACCGCAGCGCGCTGCGGCCGCTGAAGCTGGTGGTCAACGCCGGCAACGGCTGCGCCGGTCCGTTTTTTGATCGCCTGGCCGCCGATCTGCCGCTGGAGGTCGTCCGGCTGCACCACGAACCCGACGGCCGCTTCCCCAACGGCGTGCCCAACCCGCTGCTGAGCGAAAACCGGGCCGAGACCGCCGCGGCGGTGGTCAAGCACCAGGCCGATCTCGGCATTGCCTGGGACGGCGACTTCGACCGCTGCTTTTTCTTCGACCACCGCGGTCGCTTTGTCGAGGGCTACTACCTGGTCGGCCTGTTCGCCGCACAGCTGCTGGCTCGCCACCCCGGCGAGAAAATCGTCCTCGACCCCCGGCTGACCTGGAATACCCTGGCCCAGGTCGCCGATGCCGGCGGCCAGGCGCTGATCAACAAGAGCGGCCACGCCTTCATCAAGGAGCGCATGCGCGCCGAAGACGCCCTTTACGGGGGCGAGATGTCGGCCCATCACTACTTCCGCGAATTCTCCTACTGCGACAGCGGCATGATCCCCTGGCTGCTGCTGATCGAGAACCTGTCGACGTCCGGAAAAAGCCTCGCCGAGCTGGTCGACGAGCGCATAGCGGCCTATCCGTGCAGCGGCGAAATCAATTTCGCCGTCGACGACACCGAGCGCGTCATCGAAGCGGTGCTGGCGCACTACGCCGACCACGACGGCGAGCTGGACCGTACCGACGGCATCAGCCTGGCGTTTCCGCAGTGGCGCTTCAACCTGCGCGCCTCCAACACCGAACCGGTGATTCGCCTGAACGTTGAAACCCGCGCCGACGGCGAGCTGCTGGACCAGAAAGTCGCCGAGTTGCGGTCCCTGATCGCGGCCTGAGGCCGGCTCGCCCTCCGCGCCACCGTGGCCGTGCTGATCAAGACCGTTAAGGGCCCGTCGGCAAGGCCCTGGCTGAACGCTCTGGCCGAGTTGCGCATGCGGGTGTTTCGCGACTTTCCGTATCTCTACGACGGCTCGCTGGACTACGAGCGCGCCTATCTGGCCGAGTATACCGCCTCGGAAAACAGCCTCATCGTGCTGGCGCTGGACGGTGATCGCGTCGTCGGCTGCGCCAGTGGACTGCCCATGCTCGACGCCGACCCGGCGTTCAGTAAACCGTTTGTCGCCGCCGGGTTCGCGCCGGCAGAGGTTTTCTACTTCGGCGAATCAGTGCTTGAGGCCGATTGGCGGGGCCAGGGCATCGGCCATCGCTTCTTCGATCATCGCGAGGCCCACGCGCGCGACCTGGGCTTTTCAACCACCGCCTTCTGCGCCGTACAGCGGCCCTCCGACCATCCCGCGCGCCCGGCCGATTACCGGGCGCTGGACGGGTTCTGGCGCAAACGCGGCTATCGGCCGCGTCCGGACCTGGTGACCCGCTTTGGTTGGAAGGACATCGACCAGCCCGGCGAGACCGACAAGCCGATGCAGTTCTGGATTCGGGAGCGGTAAACAGCGCGCGAGGACCGGGTGCTACCATGGCGGCCATGACAGCCCTGCAGTCCCATCGCGAAGAAATCGCCAACGCCGTCACCCACGGGCTGGGGGTCGTGCTGGCCATCGGCGGCGGCGCCGTGCTGATCACCCAGGCCGCCCTGCACGCCGGCGTGCGCGAGCTTGTGGGGGTGAGCGTGTTCGTGGCCGCCCTGGTGCTGCTTTATTCCGCATCAACGATTTACCATCTGGCGCGCCGGCCACGGCTCAAAACGCGCCTGAAAGTCCTCGACCATTGCGCCATCTTTCTGCTGATTGCCGGCACCTACACGCCGTTTACCATCGCGGCCATGCGCGGCGGCTGGGGCTGGTCGCTGTTCGGCGTGATCTGGGGTCTGGCCCTGGTCGGCATCGTGCTCAAGCTGTTCTTCACCGGCCGCTTTGCCTACCTGTCCACGGCCACCTATATCGGCATGGGCTGGCTGGTCGTGATCGCCTTTGTACCGCTGACCCAGGCGGTGACGCCGACCGCGCTGGCCTGGCTGATCGCCGGCGGCGTCTCCTACACGGCCGGCACCTTGTTCTACCACAACCATCGCCTGCCCTACGCCCACGCCGTCTGGCACCTGTTCGTACTCGGCGGCAGCGTCTGCCATTTTGTCGCCGTGGCCGCCCAGGTCCTGGCGCCTTCGGCCGCACCGGTGGGCGTCTGAGCGACACTTCGCCCGGTCGGCGGCAGCGGGGCTGCTAGAATCTGAGCTGGTTCCGTTTTTAGCTCAGGGGTCCGCCCATGCCCGTTTCTGCCCGCTTTGTCGCTTTCCTGGTGATGACCGCCGTGCTCGCCGCCTGTGCCGGCACGCCGTCCGACGATCGCATGCTGCGCGAATCGCGCGCGGTGCTGGAACGTTTCGTGGAACGCGATCCCGGGCTCAAGGAGTGGGTCGACAACGCCTACGGTTATGTCGTGTTCCCCGAGATCGCCAAGGGCGGCTTCTGGGTCGGCGGCGGATTCGGCCGCGGCGTGGTTTTCGAGCGCGGCGAGGCGATCGGCCGGGCCACCACCTCGCAGGCCACGATCGGCCCCCAGATCGGCGCCCAGACCTACAGCCAGGTGATTTTTTTCAGGGACAGCGCCGCGCTGCGAACCTTTCAGCGCGGCAACCTGGAATTTTCGGCCCAGGCCACGGCCGTGGCCGCCAGCGCAGGGGCGGCGGCAACCACCAGCTACGAGCGCGGCGTGGCGGTATTCAACATGACCCGCGGTGGCCTCATGGCCGAAGCCTCGGTCGGGGGCCAGCGCTTCAGCTACGAACGACTGTAGCCTCCTCTTTGCCCGTCGCCATCGCCGCGGCATCGTCGAGGAACTGCAGCCGCGCCAGGCGCGCGTATAGCCCGCTTTCGCGCATGAGCTGATCGTGCGAACCCTCGGCCACCACTTGCCCGGCCTCGAGCACCAGGATGCGATCGGCCCGGCGCACCGTGGCCAGGCGATGGGCAATGACCAAAACGGTGCGGTCGCGGCTAAGCTCGTCGAGCGCGGTTTGCACCAGACGCTCGCTTTCGGCGTCCAGGCTGGCGGTCGCCTCATCGAGCAGCAGCAGCGAGGGCTGCTTGATCAGGGCCCGGGCAATGGCGATCCGCTGGCGCTGGCCGCCCGACAGGCGCACGCCTTTCTCGCCGAGAAAAGTCCCGTAACCGTCCGACCAGCGATCGATGAACTCGCCGGCGTGGGCACTGCGGGCGGCTTGCTCGATGAGGGCATGCGGCGCCTGCTCGACGCCGTAGGTGATGTTTTCGGCCGCCGAGCCTGAGAAAACGATGACGTCTTGGGGCACGAAGCCGAGCCGCAGGCGCAGCTCGCGCAGATCGAGCTGGCGCAGGTCGATGCCGTTGAGCTCGATCGCCCCCTGATCCGGGTCGTAGAAACGCAGCAGGAGCTGAAACAGCGTCGATTTACCCGCCCCCGAGGGTCCGACCACGGCCACGGTTTCGCCCGGGTCAACGCGAAAGTTCAGGCCCCGCAGCACCGGCTCGTCGGGACGCGAGGGATAGGCGAACGTCAGATCGCGTACGTTCAACGACAGCGCTCCGGGCGGAAAAGCGCGCGGGCTTTGCGGCCAGGCGCTCCATCGCACCGGCCGCGCGCTGCAGCTGCGACCAGATTTCGCTCAGGCTTGCGGTCGCGCCGGCGGCGATGGCGGCGTACATCACGAACTGCCCGAGCTGGCCGGGGCTCATGCTGCCGGTCAGCACCGCGCGCGCGCCCAGCCACAGTACGAAAGTGACGGCACCGAAGGTCAGCAGAATGATCAGCACGATCAGCACCGTGCTCGCCCCGATGCGGCGCCGGGCCGCGGCCACGGCTTCCTCGACGGTGTGGTCGAAGCGGGCCTGCTCTTTGCGTTCCTGGGCAAACGCCTGCACCGTCTGGACGGCGTTGATGGCCTCATCACCCAGCGCGCTGATATCGGCGATGCGGTCCTGGGCCGCCCGCGACAGGCGCCGGACCCAGCGCCCGAGGATCAGCACCGGCAGGATCATCGCCACGATCAACAAACCGATGATGCCGGCCAGGTTCGGTGCGGTCAGGATCA
>JBMCIV010000130.1:0-4992 GCA_048616735.1 Wenzhouxiangella sp.
GCGCAGGGTGTGTACGGCGGGGGCAAAGCGCGGATGGGTCGGCATGTCAGTCTCCCGGGGCGAACAGCCGCTTGCGGCGCTCGACCTGGGCCTCGGACCAGCCGGGCGGCTCGGTCAGGCGGACCCAGCGCGAGCCCTTCATCGCCGATTCAGCCCTCCCGGTCACGGCATGTATTCATCGCGCCAGCGCAGCACGATGTTGAACGAAATCGATACCCGCAGTTCATCGGACAGGTTGGGATGGACCAGGTGGTGAATAAAGGCCGGCCACAGCAGGATGTCGCCGGCGCGCGGCTGGACGCGGTGTTCCGGATTGACCTGGGCGTCGCCGCGGATGGCGTTCATGTTGGCCTGGGCGCGGGGGTCGAAAAAGCTGATCGCGCCGGGGTCCAGGTCGCTGCGGCCCGGCATCGGCCGGCGCGAGTCGGGCACCTGGACGTAATACGTTCCGCTCAGCCAGGAATAGGGATGGTTGTGCAGGTTGTGGTAGTCACCAAAGCGGTTGACGTTGGCCCAGCCCTGGACGTGAAAGTCCAGTTCGTAGTCGATGCCGGTGGCCTGGGCGTAGTCGGTCACGCAGCGCCGGATGCAGGCCTCCAGCCATTCGAGTATCGGATGGCGCCGGGCAAACAGATTGCCTTCCAGGTAGTCGGTGGTCAGCTCGGGATGGGCCGCGTCCAGGCCGGTGATGATCTCCATGAGCACCGGGTTGGCGCGCTCGTGGCCGGGCAGTCGGTGGTTCAGAAACAGGGTCGGCCACAGCGGCCGGATCTGGGGTCGGTCCTGGTCGTGGTTGCTCATGGCTGGAAGATTCGCTTTGCCGTCATGCTTTACAGGTGAAAAGCGCCGACCAGGCAGGTCACCGCCTGGCCCAGCAGTTCGACCCGGTCTCCGCGCAGCCGGCAGTCGACCCGGCCGCCGCGCGCGGAGAGCTGGCGCGCGCTCAAGCTCGACCGCCCGGTGCGCTCGGCCCAGTAAGGTGCCATCTGGCAGTGGGCCGAACCGGTGACCGGATCCTCGGGCACGCCCAGCCGGGGGAAAAAGCAGCGACTGACGAAGTCGCAGTTCTCGCCGGGCGCGGTTGCGATCACGCCGCGGCCGTCGATGAGCGCCAGCGCGGCAAAGTCGGGCTGGAGCGCGGCCACGTCGGCTTCGTGGTCGAACACGGCCAGGTGATCGGGCCCGGCCAGCACGGCCACCGGCTTGCGCCCGCCGAGGCCATCGATCAGGTCACCCGGCACGGCCACCGGCGCCGAAACCGCGGCCGGGAAATCCATGCAGTAGCCGGAAGCCTCACGGCGCACGCGCAGCACCCCGCTGCGGGTCAGGAAGCGCACCCGCTCGCCGGCATGACCCAGGTGTTCATAGAGCACGTGCGCGGTGGCCAGGTGGCATGGCCGCACAGGTCGACCTCGGCCCGGGGGGTGAACCAGCGCAGGCGAAAATCATCGCCCTCGGGGGCGAAAAAGGCGGTCTCGGAGAGGTTGTTCTCCATCGCGATGGCCTGCAGCAAGGCCTCGTCCGGCCAGGCTTCCAGCACCACCACCGCGGCCGGGTTGCCCTCGAACACCCGCTCGGTAAACGCGTCGACCTGATAGCAGTCGAGTTTCATGCAGCAGGCCGCGACAGGCGCTCAACAATGCCGGAAAGCATGCCCTGACAGCGTTCCAGCTCGGCCAGCTCGATGAACTCGTCGGGCTGATGGGCCTGGTCGATCGAGCCCGGGCCGCAGACCACGCTGGCGATACCGGCGCGCTGAAAGCTGCCGGCTTCGGTGGCAAAGGCGACTTCGCCGCTGCCGCCGGCGCGCACGCCGGGCAGATCCGCGATCCATTGGGGCGCGCGCTGCTCCGGGTCGGGCACCAGCGGCGGCACCCGGGCCAGGGTATCGATGGCGATGTCGGCGTCGGGCGCGAATTCACGCAGCGCCGGCAGCACCTCGTCGCGGGCAAAGCCTTGCACCCGCTTAATGATCTCGTCGGCGTCTTCGTCGGGCAAGGCCCGGTATTCCCACAGAAACTGGCAGTCGGCCGGCAGGATGTTGACCGCGTTGCCACCCCGGACCATACCGACCTGCACCGTGGTCCAGGGCGGCTCGAAGCCGTTGGCGCCGGCCGCCGCCCGCTTTTCCTCGCCGATCCGGTAGAGCTGCTCGATCAGCCGACCGGCGGCTAAGATCGCCCCGGCGCCGCGGTGCGGCTGGCTGGAATGGGCGGCCTTGCCGGTGATGCGGGTGCGAAAAACGTTGATCGACTTGTGCGCGTGGATGACGCGCATGGTGGTCGGTTCACCGATGACCGCGTAGTCCGGGCGCGCGCCGGCGGCCGCGGCATCGTCGATCATGCGGTCCACGCCCAGGCAGCCGACCTCTTCGTCGTACGACAGCGCCACGTGCAGCGGCTGGCGCAGCGCCGCCAGATCCGCGCGCTCCAGCACCGTCAGGATGGCGGCCGAAAAGCCTTTCATGTCGGCGCTCCCGCGGCCGTACAGGCGGCCGCTGCGCTCGACCAGCTCAGACGGGTCAGTGGCCCAGTCCTGGCCGTCGACCGGAACGACGTCGGTATGCCCCGACAGCACCACCCCGCCGGACCCATCCGGGCCAAACGAGGCCCACAGGTTGGCCTTGCGCCGGTCGTCGCTCCAGGTCCGGCGGCAGCGCGCCCCGAGTTCGGCCAGGCGGGCCTCGATCCAGTCGATCAATTCCAGGTTCGAATCCCGCGACACGGTGGGAAACGCAACCAGTCTGGACAGATGATCAGCGACGGCGCTCATGATGCCAAAAGGCTAGCACAGGGCGGCGCGCTTGAGCGGCATGTCGCACGGGTGGGCGAGAAAGTACACTTCGCTTCATGAACGACGATGCCCACCTGACCGACAGCGTCCAGCCCTACGAGTCCAACCGCTACGCCGCTCTGGTGCTCAATCTGGGCCGGGCGCTGCTGCACGTGGGTTCGCCGGCCCACCGGCTGGAAGACGCCATGCAGATCATGGCGACCAGGCTGGGTCTGCAGGCAGAATTTTTTTCCACCCCGACGGCGCTGATCGTCTCCCTGGGCGACGGCGAGAAACAACGCACGTTCCTGGCCCGCTCGGCGCCGGGCAGCACCGACCTGGCCAAGCTGGCCGATTTGACCGAAGTCATGGAGCAGCTGGCTTCCGGCGCGCTGAGCCCCGAGCAGGCCGATGAGCGCGTGCGCATCATCGACCAGGCGCCCCCGCTGTACGGTTACTGGCTGCAGCTGCTCGGTTTCTCGCTGCTGTCGACCGGCATCGCACCGATCATCGGCGGCGGCTGGCGCGAGATGCTGCTGGCCCTGGCCCTGGGCACGCTGACCGGGCTGATCGTGCTGTGGCTGCGCAACCACGTGGAGCGATCGCGCTTGATCGCGCCGCTGGCGGCCTCGATCACCACCTTTCTCGGTATGGCCTGGTGCCACTTCGACCCGGCCACGGCGCTGCTGCCGGCGGTGATTGCCAGCATCATTGCGCTGCTGCCGGGCATGGCGCTGACCACCGCATCCCGCGAACTGGCCACCGGGCATCTGGTCTCGGGGGCCTCGCGGATGGCCTATGCGCTGATGGTATTTGCGCTGTTGACCATGGGATTGGTGATGGGTGGCCTGGCCGGTCAGTGGCTGATCGGTCCGCCGGACTTGACCGCATCCGCTCTGGCGCCCACCTGGTTGCCCTCGGCCGGCGTTGCCATAGCCGCGCTGGGTCTGATGATGCTCAACCAGGCTCATTTGCGTAACTGGATCTGGATCCTGCTGGCGTGCGCGATCGCCCACGCCGGCTCGCGCATCGGGCTGCTGATCAGGCACCCGTGGTCGGCGCTTTCATCGGCGCGCTGGCGGTGGGCGTGGCCGGCAACCTGTTCGTGAGTCTGACCGGGCGGCCCGGCTCGATCATGCACCTGCCGGGGCTGATTTTGCTGGTGCCGGGCAGCATCGGCCTGCGCAGCCTGACGACCCTGCTGGCCGATGATGTGGTCTCGGGCATCGAAACCGCCATGATGGCGGGTATGATTGCGGTGGCGCTGACCACCGGCATGATCCTGGCCAGCGTCCTGTTGCCGCCGAAAACCTCGTTATAGCGAAGCCATGGCCATCGACATCTGCAAACCGCACAACAAAAATCTGGAAGAAGCCCAGGGGATCGCTGATGACCTGGCCCGCGACCTGGCCAACAAGTTCGCCATCCACTATGGCTGGGATGGCGACACGATTCATTTCGAGCGCTTCGGCGTGCACGGTGAAATTGCCGTGACCGAGGAAGTCGTGCACGTCAAGGCACGCCTGGGCTTCCTGCTCAGCGCGCTGGAATCGCGGGTCGAGGCCGAAATCCACCGCTACCTGGACGAGCATTTCGCCTGAGCGAGATCAGCGGCTCAGTCCCTCGAGATAGCGCCGGCCCTGCTGCATCAATTCGGTAAAGGCGCTTGCATCGTCGGCATCACTGGCCAGTGACAACAGCTCCACGGCTTCGACCAGGGCCCGGCGGGCCAGTCCGCCGTGGGCGTTCAAACGCTGGATTTCATGGTAGAGATCGGGGTTTTCGGCCGCCACATCGCGGGCAATCTCAAGCTGGCGCTTGAAGGTGGTCGATGAAATCCCGGCCAATTGACCGGCTTCGATGCCGGAGCGGACCAGGGCGGTGAAAAACGCGATGTTCAAGGCATGCGACAGGCCCAGAACCAGCGCCATCAGCCGGTCGTGCTCATCCAGTGCCACCTCGACGACTTCGGCCATGGTATCGATGAACAGGGCGCCGGCAGCCTCGACCGCCGTGCGATTACCCACGTCCATCAGCAGCACATGACGACCCGACAGCAAGCGGGTATCCGGGCCGAACATCGGGTGTATCGAACAGATGTTCAGGCCAGCCCGGGCGGCTGAACGCAGGGCTGGAATCAGCGGCGACTTGATCGAGCCGACATCGAACACCAGCCCGGGAACCCGGCGATCTGCCAGCGCCTCGATGATTGCGGCGCTG
>JBMCIV010000131.1:0-4986 GCA_048616735.1 Wenzhouxiangella sp.
GGCAGCGTGATCGCCAATGCTGACGGCCGAATCGACATCCGCCTGGACAGCAACCTGGACATTCCGCCGGCCGCGCAGCTGGTGATTTACCTCAACGGCCAGCCGCAGCCGCCGATCCGCACGCTGGAGCTGAGCCTGACCGACCTGGCCCCCGGGGACTATCGCCTGCACGCCGAACTCCAGACGCCCAGCGGGCGAAAGCTGGCCGAGACCGAGGCAGTCAGCGTTGAGCTGATCGCCGTCGACTCGGGCTGAGCGTTGCCGTGGACAAGGTCGATCTCGACAGCCTCTATACCGGCCTCCTGATCGTCGGGATCGACGGCACCATCGACGAGCTCAACCAGGCGGCGGCGGACTTTCTCGGCCGCTCGCCGGCCAGCCTGCACGGTACGCCGCTGGAGCATGCCGATCCGGCGCTGGCGCGCTGGTCGCAGCGCCTCGCGCACGGCCATCGCAGCTTCCAGGCCCCGGAAGCCTCGCTGAGCACAACCGGGCAGGCCACCGATGCGATCTTTACCCGCATCGATGAAGGCGTGCTGATCGAGCTGCATCCGGTCGCCGAACGCCTGCGCCAGCGCCAGCTGGCCAACCGCGCCGACCAGCAGCAGGCGGTCCACATGCTCTCGCGCCGGCTGGCGCACGAGCTGCGCAATCCCTTGGCCGGGGTGCGCGCGGCCGCCCAACTGATTGGCGGCCAGACCAGCGAGGCGGGGCTGCAGCGCCATGCCGAGATGATCCAGCGCGAGGTCGACCGGATTACCGCGCTGATCGAGCGCTTTGCCGGCGACCAGAACAACAAACTCGGCCCGGTCAACCTGCATCGCATTCTCGAAGAAACCGGCGAACTGGTGGTGGCCGAACGGCACGGCCGGCTGGAGCTGACGCGCGACTTTGACCCGAGTATTCCGCGCCTCATGGCCGACGGTGATCGACTGCATCAGCTGGTTCTTAACCTGGTGCGCAACGCGGTCCAGGCCGAGGCGAGCAGCATTCGACTGGTCACCCGCATCGAACACGACTCGGCCATGGTTGACCGCCCGGCGCGGCACGCGGTGCGCATCGAAGTCCTCGACGATGGCCAGGGCGTGCCCGAGTCGCTGCGTGACCGCCTGTTTCTGCCGCTGGTCTCGGGGCGCGATCAGGGGTCGGGTTTTGGCCTGGCCATCGTGCAGCAGATCGCCCGCGCCCACGGCGGTCTGGTCGAGTACCTGCCGCGCGCGCCGGGCAGCGCTTTCATCGTCCGCCTGCCGCTGATCGCGGCCGAGGAGCCCGACCATGCCTGACCAAGTCTGGGTCATCGACGACGACCCCGGGATTCGCTACGTGCTCGAGGAGTACCTGAACGGGGAAGGCTGGAAACCCAGGGTGTTTACCGACGGCGCCGAACTGAGCGCAGCGTTTCGACGCGGCGCGCCGGATCTGGTGTTGGCCGACATCCGGCTGGAGGGCAAAAGCGGCCTGGATCTGATGCAGGAACTCCGGCGCAGCTGTCCCGAGCTCCCGGTCATCATCATGACCGCATACTCCGATCTCGACTACGCCGTACGCGCTTTCCAGGGCGGGGCCTTCGAGTTCATGGCCAAACCATTCGATCTTGACGACCTCGGGCGGCTGGTGCGCAAGGCGCTCAACGCGCGGCCAGGCGACGCCGATGGCGGTACCCCGCGCGACGGGCTGGTCGGCCGCTCGCCGGCCTTTCAGGAAATGATCCGGGTCATCGGTCGGCTGTCGGGCAGCGATATCCCGGTTCTCATCACCGGCGAGACCGGCACCGGCAAGGAACTGGTCGCGCGCGCGCTGCACCAGCACAGTCCCCGCGCCAGCGGGCCTTTCGTGGCCATCAATACCGCCGCCATCCCGGAAGACCTGCTCGAATCCGAGCTGTTCGGGCACGAGCGCGGCGCCTTCACCGGGGCCGCCGACAAACGCCTGGGGCGCTTCGAGCAGGCCGCCGCCGGCACCCTGTTTCTCGACGAGATCGGCGACATGCCGCTGTCGCTGCAGTCCCGGCTGCTGCGGGTGCTGGCCGAGGGCGAGTACTACCGGCTGGGCGGTCACGACCTGGTTCGGGCCGATGCGCGCATCGTCACCGCCACCCACCGCGATCTCCCGGCACTGGTCGAGAGCGGGCAGTTCCGGGCCGACCTCTACCATCGTCTGAAAGTCATCACGCTGCGGGTCCCGCCGCTGCGCGAGCGCCTGGAAGACGTGCCCGCGCTGGTCCGGCATTTCCTGCGCGAAGCCGGGGAGGAATTCCGGCTGCCGCCCAAGCTGGCTGACCGCGCCCTGCTGGAACACCTGGCCACCCTGGAGTGGCCGGGCAACGTGCGCGAACTGCGCCACCTGTGCCAGTCGCTGGCCGCGCTGGCGCCGGCGCCCGTGATCGGCATCGACGATCTTCCGCCCGAGCTCCATCCCGACCACCAAACCGGGGGCGCCAGACAGCGCGGCTGGGACGAACTGGTCAGCGAGGAGCTGCGCCAGCGCCTGGCGCGCGAGGAGCCGGACGTCTACGACCCGCTCAAGGCCCGCTTCGAGCAGCAAGTGGCGCGCGCGGCGGTGGAGTTTTGCGACGGCAATCAGTCGGAGGCCGCACGCCGGCTGGGCATGAGCCGCAACACCCTGGCCAGAATTCTCAAAGAACCTATGACGCTGGCGGCGTCGACCGACTGAGCGCCGCTCAGGCTTCGCCTTGGCTCCAGCTTGAGGCCGACTTGCGCAGGCGGTTGACCACCCCCTCCCAGCCGGGCGCGGCCAGGCAGTCGGCCGCAAGCACCAGATCGATAAACCGTTCCTGTCGCGCATCGGCCCGGCGCAGGGCCGCGTAAAGCTCGCGGGCGGCCCGCGCGGGCTCGTCCGGCAGCTCGACGAGCGCAGAGTCCGGGTCGGCCCGCAGCCGGCTGACCAGCCTTTTGACCTCGTCCTGATTGGCGCCGACGGTCACGCGCAGCGGCTTGTGCGGCCGATAGTGGATGGCCATGCTGCCGGGCGCGGCCACGCGCTCGCCGGGGCTTTGGGCCGGACGCGACAACCGCCACCCCGCCGGCAATAGCGCGCGCAGCCGCGCCTGGTCGATCTGTCCCGGCCGCAGCCACCACAGCGTCCGCGCCGCCTCATCAACGGCCACAATGGTGGACTCGATGCCCACCCGACACTGCCCTCCATCCAGAACCAATACGTCTTCAGCCGAAAACACCTCGGCCACGTCGGCCGCCGAGGTTGGTGACAGCCGGGTAAACAAATTGGCGCTGGGGGCGACCACGGGCGAGTCCAGCGCCTCGATCAAGGCCAGCGCAAGCGGATGGTCCGGCATCCGCAGGGCCACCGTGTCCTGACCGGCGGTGATGCGATCAGAGATCCGCGACGAACGCGGCAGGACCAGGGTCAGGGGGCCGGGCCAGAAACGCTCGGCCAGCGCTTCGGCCAGCGCAGGCCAATGGTCGACGCAGCGCCTGGCTTGTGCTCGGCTGGCCACGTGCACGATCAGGGGATTGTCGGCCGGACGACCCTTGAGCGCGAAAACGCGCTCGATCAGCGCCGGCCGGTCGATCGGGGCGGCCAGTCCGTAAACGGTTTCGGTCGGGATCGCGATCAGGCGGCCCTGGTCGAACGCAGCGGCCAGCTGGCGCATTTGTGCCTGATCGGCAGGGTCCGGCCGCACGCTGAAATCGGCCACCACGATCAGTCGACCTCCAGCCAGAAAGTGACCGGCCCATCGTTGACCAGGCTGACCTGCATGTCGGCGCCGAAACGGCCGGCGGCGGTTGCCGGCCACGCCGCTCGCGCCTTTTCGATCAGCTGCTCGAACAACGCCGAGCCCTCCAGCGAGGGCGCGGCCGGGGCAAAGCTCGGGCGATGGCCGGACTGGGTATCGGCGGCCAGGGTGAACTGCGGCACCAGCAGCAGGTCGCCGGCGACCTGGCTTAAGGCGAGATTCATGCGGCCCTGTTCGTCGGCGAAAACCCGGAAGTGGAGCAGGCGCTCCAAAAAGCGGTCGAGACGCTCGGCCCGGTCGCCGCGCCGGAATCCCACCAGGACCAGCAGGCCCCGACCAATGTGGGCGATCTCCTCGTCCTGCACCGTAACCGCGGCGGCGCTGACCCGCTGCAACAGACCTATCATCGGCATCTCCCGGAGTCGTGAATACGCTTTGTCGCAGCCCGTGCTGCCTCAGACCCGCTGATTATAGGTCGCCACCGGCCGCGCTCGCCGCGACCGGCCGGATCGACCGATACCCTGGCTTTGCAGGTATCCTTTCAGGTTGTTGATTCCGCGCCTGCTGCTGCCCGCATGAAAATCACCTTGGCGCTGCTGCTGATTCGCCTGCTGAGCTGGCTGCCGCTGCGACTGCTTTACGGGCTGGCGCTGGTTCCCGCCGCCGTGCTGTACTGCCTGCCCTGGCGCAAGCATCGGGTGATCCGTACCAACCTCGAAATCGCTTTCCCCGACTGGACCGCGCGCGAGCGCAGGCGCCTGCACTGGCAAAACCTGGTCGCCATGGCGCGCCTGGTACTGGAATCCGGCGCGGTCTGGTACTGGTCGTCTACGCGCCTGAACAAGGCGGTGCGCGAAGTGCGCGGCCAGGCGCACCTGGCGCAGGCCCAGTCGGCCGGCCGGGGCGTGCTGATGCTCGGTGCGCACAACGGCAACTGGGAAATCAACGCGCTGCACCTGGGCCTGAAAGGCGCGTTCAGCGGCCTGTACAAGGCGCCCCGGGACGAGCAGGTCGATCGGGCGGTGACCGCATCGCGTACCCGCTTTGGCAGCCGCCTGATCGCCGCCGGCTCACCGGCCATGCGCCAGATGCTGCGGCAGCTGAGAGCCGGCGGCACCGTTGGCCTGCTGGTCGACCAGCAGCCGCGCCAGGGCGAGGGTGTTTTCGCGCCGTTTTTCGATCGCCCGGCCCTGACCATGACGCTGGTCGCCCGGCTCGCCCGACGCACCGGCTGCGCGGTGGTCTTTTCGGATTGTCGCCGGCTGCCGGGC
>JBMCIV010000132.1:0-4951 GCA_048616735.1 Wenzhouxiangella sp.
CTGCTGCTCGAAGGCGTGCTGGCGATCTCTGACCTTGCCGTCGTCGAGACCCTGGGCCTGGAGTTGACCTTGCATCACCCCGAACAGGTCGCCATGCTTGAGCGCTACGGCCATGCACCGACGCGGCGACTTTGGCTGAAAGTCGATTCGGGCATGCACCGCTTGGGCGTGGCGCCGGAGCGGGTGGCCGAATTGCACGCGCGTCTCAAGGCCCTGCCCGGCGTGCGTCAGGTCAATCTGGTCAGTCATTTCGCGACCGCCGAGGCGGCCGATGACCGCCTGGTCAGCGAACAGATGGCACGCTTTGACCGGGCCGTTTCGGCTCTGGAGGGTGAACATTGCCTGGCCAACTCGGCGGCGATCCTGAACCATCCGGCAACCCACAGGCAGTGGGTCAGGGCAGGGATTCTGCTCTACGGCATCTCGCCGCTGCCAGGCCGGACGGGCCCGGAGCTTGGCCTCAAGCCGGCGATGACGCTGGAAGCCGAACTGCTGGCCATCAACCGCGTCCCGGCCGGGGACTCCATTGGTTACGGCGCCCGCTTTGTGGCCGAGCGCGAACTGTGCATCGGCGTGGCCGGAATCGGCTATGGCGATGGTTATCCGCGCAGCGTGGCCGATGGCACGCCGGTGCGGGTCGGCGAACACATTGGTCGGATCGCCGGTCGGGTATCGATGGACATGGTCACGATCGACCTGTCGAGCTGTCCGGACGTCCGAATCGGCGACCCCGTGATCCTGTGGGGACGCGGTCTGCCAGTCGAAAGCATCGCCGGGGGCGCCGATACCATTCCCTACGAACTGGTCTGCCGGATCACCCGTCGGGTTCGCTACCGCGCCATGCCGTCGCATTCGGCTCGGTCGGCTGAAGGTTCGATGCGGCGCATCGGCATGGTGCGCTAGAATGCCAGCCTGTTTCGATTGCGCCGACCTGTAATGGCTGGAAAGCTCTACATCAAGACCCACGGCTGCCAGATGAACGAGTACGACTCGGAAAAGATGGCCGACGTGCTCGCCGCATCGCACGGTCTGGAACTGACCGATCAGGCCGAAGAGGCCGACGTCATCCTGATCAACACCTGCTCGATCCGCGAAAAAGCCCAGGAGAAGGTGTTTTCCCAGCTCGGCAAATGGCGCCCGCTCAAGGCGCGCCGACCGGGCGTGGTGATCGGCGTGGGCGGCTGCGTGGCCAGCCAGGAAGGCGAGGGCATTCGACGCCGGGCTCCGTTCGTGGACCTGGTGTTCGGCCCCCAGACCATCCATCGCCTGCCGCAGATGGTCGATCAGGTCCGGCAGCACGGCGGTGCGGCCATCGACGTGAGTTTCCCCGAGATCGAGAAGTTCGATCACCTGCCGACGCCCGGCGCGCGCGGCGCCACCGCCTTTGTTTCGATCATGGAAGGCTGCAGCAAGTACTGCTCGTTTTGCGTGGTGCCTTACACGCGCGGCGAAGAGGTCAGCCGCCCGCTCGACGACGTGATTGCCGAAGTGGCCGAGCTGGCCGACCAGGGCGTGTGCGAAATCAACCTGCTGGGTCAGAACGTCAACGCCTATCTCGGACCGATGCACGATGGCGGTACCGCCGATCTTGCCCTGCTGATCCGCTACGTCGCCCACATCGAGGGGGTCGAACGCATCCGCTTCACGACCTCGCATCCGGTCGAGTTTTCCGACAGCTTGATCGAGGCCTTTGCCGACGTGCCCAAGCTGGCCAACTACCTGCACCTGCCGGTCCAATCGGGCTCGGACCGGGTTCTGGCGCTGATGAAGCGCGGCCATACCCGGCTGGAGTACAAGCAAAAGATTCGGCGCTTGCGCCAGGTCCGGCCCGATATCGCGCTGTCGTCGGATTTCATCGTCGGCTTTCCCGGCGAGACCGAGCAGGATTTCCAGCACACCCTCGACCTGGTGCGCGAGCTTGAATTCGACCAGAGCTTCAGCTTCATCTACTCGCCCCGCCCGGGCACGCCGGCGTCGAGTTTTCCCGACAGCGTCAGCCTGGAGGAAAAAAAGCAGCGCCTGCAGCGGCTGCAGGCCCAGCTCAATGGCCAGGCCCGAGCGTTTGCCGAGCGCATGGTGGGAACGCGCCAGCGGGTGGTGGTCGAAGGCCGCAGCCGCAAGAACGCGGACGAACTGGCCGGGCGCACCGAAAACAACCGCGTGGTCAACTTTCCCGGCCCGCCCGACCTGGTCGGGCGCATGGTCGATGTCGACATTACCGCAGCGCTGGCCAATTCCCTGCGCGGTCGCTTAAGCAGCGAGCCCGGCACCGTCGCCGCCTGATGACAAGCCCGGCACAGTCTGCAACCGAAACCGCTCTGACGCTTGAGCTGGAGCCCGCCGACAACGAGCGGCTGGCCAACCTGTGCGGTCAGCTCGACGACCACCTGCGCCTGATCGAAAAGCGGCTTGGAATCTCCATCGCCGCGCGCGGCAACCTGTTCAGCCTGGAAGGCGAGATCGACGCTGTTCGCGCCGGCCGGCGCGTGCTGCGCAGGCTGTATCGGCAGGCCGAGCGCGAGATCCTCACGCCGGCCCTGGTCAATCTGCAGCTCCAGCAGGCCGGTCTGGACGAGGACGAGAGCGCGGCCGAGGTCGGTATTCAGACCCGGCGCGGCATGATCCGCGGACGCGGACCGAATCAGAAGCGCTACCTGGAACGGATCGCCGCCAACGACGTCAACTTCGGGGTCGGCCCCGCCGGCACCGGCAAGACGTTTCTGGCCGTGGCCTGCGCCGTCGACGCTCTGGAAAAAGACCGGGTCCAGCGCATCGTCCTGGTGCGGCCGGCGGTGGAGGCCGGTGAACGCCTGGGCTTTCTGCCCGGCGACCTGGCCCAGAAAGTCGATCCGTATCTGCGTCCACTCTACGACGCGCTCTACGAGATGCTGGGCTTCGAGCGCGCCGCCCGCCTGACCGAGCGCAACGTCATTGAGGTCGCGCCGCTGGCCTACATGCGCGGGCGCACCCTCAACGATGCCTTCGTGATCCTCGACGAGGCCCAGAACACGACGCCTGAGCAGATGAAAATGTTCTTGACGCGCATCGGCTTCGGCTCGCGCGCGGTCATCACCGGCGACCTGACCCAGATCGACCTGCCGCCGAAGGTCACCTCGGGCCTGCGCCAGGCGGTGGGCCTGCTGCGCGAAGTCGATGGCGTCAGCCAGACCTTCTTCGACGCCCGCGACGTGGTTCGCCATCCCATAGTTCGACGCATTGTCGAAGCGTACGAAGCCGCCGACGTCGAAGGACAGGACAAGACGTGATAGAACTGGAAATCCAGCGCCAGCTTGATGACCCCAAGGTGCCCGACGATGTCCAGATCCGGGCCTGGGTGGAGCACGCACTGGCCGGGCAGGGCGACGTGATGGTCAATATCAGGATCGTCGACCTGGCCGAAGGCTGGGCCCTTAACCGGCAGTGGCGCGGCAAGGATTCGGCGACCAATGTGCTGAGCTTCCCGGCCGATATTCCGGCGGCTGGCGGCGCTCGCGTGCTCGGCGATGTGGTGCTGTGTGCGCCGGTGATCGCGCGCGAAGCCGCCGAGCAGGGCAAGTCGCCGGAGGCGCACTGGGCCCATCTGATCATCCATGGGCTCTTGCATTTGCTGGGCTTTGACCACATACAAGCCGAACGCGCCGAGCGCATGGAAGCCCGCGAGATCGAACTGCTGGCCGGCCTCGGCATCGCCAACCCCTATGAATCAAACGATGGAATCTGAACCTCCCCCTACCGCCTCGCCGTGCCGGCTGCCGCGCATCGGTGTGACCCGATGAACGAAGACAGCTTGGCCGATAACGGCTCTTCGAACAGAACCTGGCTGGAAAAACTCGGTCGCGCCTTTGGCGGTGAACCGAAAAGCCGCGACGATCTCGTCGAGCTGCTGCGCGACGTGGCCGCGCACGGATTGATCGACAACGACACCCTGGCCATGCTGGAGGGCGCGCTGGAAGTCGATGAGCTTCAGGTTCGCGACGTGATGGTGCCGCGCTCGCACATGGTGGTCATCAGCGAGAACGCTTCGCTGGACGAGATAATGCCGGTCATCATCGACTCAGGTCACTCGCGTTTTCCCGTCGTCGGCGAAGACCGCGACGAGGTCCACGGCATTTTGCTGGCCAAGGATCTTCTGCAGCTGTTCTCCGAGCACGCCGACCTGGTGCTGGCCGACCTGATGCGGGCCCCGGTCATTATCCCGGAATCCAAGCCGCTCAACGTCCTGCTGCGCGAGTTCCGGGTCAGCAAGAACCATATGGCCATCGTGGTCGACGAGTATGGCGGGGTCTCGGGCCTGGTGACCATCGAGGACGTGCTCGAAGAAATCGTTGGCGATATCGATGACGAGCACGACGCCGACGCGGTCAACGACATCGACCCGATCGAAGACGGCGTCTACCGGGTTCAGGCCCTGACCCCCATTGACGATTTCAACGAAGCGCTCGGCACCGAGTTCAGCGATGACGAATACGACACCATCGGCGGACTGGTGGTGGCCGAGTTCGGGCGGCTGCCCGAGGCCGGAGAATCGGTGAGCGTCGGCGAATGGCTGTTCGAGGTTGAAAGCGCCGATGACCGCCGGCTGCACGCCATGGTGGTACGGCGGCCGGATGGGTGAGCCCGGTGCGGGGGCAATCGCAGCGCGTTTTCGCTGACCGCCCAGGTGCTGGACGCCCGCTGCCGGTTCTTGCCGCACTGGTGCTGCTTGTGGCCGGCCTGGCGGCAACGCCAGAGGGTCAGGCCCAGGAAGCCTGGCTGGTCACCTACGGTCCGGGCGAAGAAGTCTGGGAAATGTTTGGGCACAACGCGCTCTGGCTGCGCGATCCGGCCACCGGCCTGGATCATACCTACAGCTTCGGCTATTTCGAGATTGATCGAGCCGGTTTCCACCTCGATTTCGCCCGCGGTATCATGAATTACTACGGCGCTTCCAGTCCGGCCGAAGGGGAGTTTG